>JBDTAC010000088.1 GCA_039924845.1 Bacteroidia bacterium | reverse complement strand
CGCACAACCAGAATATCAAAAAACTGATTGTGCTTTGAGAGAATAGAAAATAAAAAAAGGGGTTCAAAAAATTAATTTTTTGAACCCCTTTTTTGTGCTCGGTTTTTCTCTCTCAAAAAATTATTTTTTCACGTACAAAACTTCCTTCACCGCTTTTACAACACGCGCTACGTTAGGCAATGCAGCCTCGATGAGCGTAGGCGCATACGGCAAGGGAACATCCGCAGAAGTAATTCTTAAAACAGGCGCATCTAAATAATCAAACGCTTCTTTTTGCACTTTAAAAGCAATTTCTGTAGCGATGGAACTCAATGGCCACGCCTCTTCTACCACTACTAAACGATTTGTTTTTTTCACAGATTGAATAATGCAATTGTAATCAATCGGGCGAATGCTGCGCAAATCAATGACTTCCGCAGAAATACCTTCTTTTTCTAATTCAGCGGCAGCAGCCAAAGCCACTTTCATAATTTTTCCGAAAGACACAATTGTTACATCTTTCCCTGCTTTTTTAATGTCTGCAACACCAATAGGAATAATGTATTCGCCTTCTGGCACTTCGCCTTTATCGCCATACATTTGTTCGGATTCCATAAAAATAACAGGATCATTATCGCGAATCGCAGACTTTAAAAGTCCTTTTGCATCGTACGGAATAGAAGGCACAACTACTTTCAATCCCGGACAATTGGCATACCAACTATCAAACGATTGCGAATGCTGAGAACTCAACATTCCCGCCGAACCGGTAGGTCCTCGAAAAACAATCGGCATCGTTAATTGTCCGCCCGACATAGACATCATTTTAGCAGCAGAATTAATCACTTGATCTATCGCCACTAAGGAAAAATTAAAGGTCATAAATTCGATAATCGGACGCAACCCATTCATCGCGGCACCCACGCCAATACCAGCAAAACCAAGCTCTGCAATGGGTGTGTCAATTACGCGTTTCGCGCCAAATTCTTCCAACATTCCTTGGCTCACTTTGTACGCGCCGTTGTATTCGGCCACTTCTTCGCCCATTAAAAAAACACGTTCATCTTTACGCATTTCTTCGTTCATCGCTTCGCGGAGCGCTTCTCTGAATTGGATTGTTCTCATTGTGTTTATTTAGATTTGAAAAACAAAAGTAGGAAATTAATTTTCCAAACGTCTTTTTTTATCTCTGCATTTTTTATTTTATTAATAGAATCTTATCCTTTATAATATCCATTTTTTTTAAGTTTAACCAATACTGTAAAGAAATAGAATCGTGATCGTTCCAAAAGGGTGTAAACTCACCAGGACTTGTTGCAGTATATCCATTAACTGTCGGAATTTGTAAATCTTGTGAAGCCATCATTCCATCCAATTGCACGAAGGGAGAACTCTGTTTTTCATCGCTCGGAATGAATGCAAAAGCATTGTATTGTTTATAGTTTTTTGCTCGCAATTTATTTTCGATGTTGAGTACGCGAAGTTGTGATTCTTTCTTGTTATATGCAGGCATTGCTTGTGTAGAATACTGATCGATGACAGAAGCGATAGCGATAAATACAAAAAAAACATTTTTGTATTTTATAGATTTTTCAACCCAACAAAGTAGATAAACAACAATCAAAGCAAATAGAAAAAGTAGCACATTTATTATTCTACCTATTGCGCGCATTGATGAAAATCCGGGAATAGTATAAATCATTTTATATAAACTAAAACCGTTTATTTGTATAGTGAGTATTATAATAACGGCAGTTGCTAAAAACATTCCGATTGCTTCTTTGCTAAACTTGTTTTTTCTGTTTTTATAGGCAATAATTGGAAACAGTAATAAACTAATAAGGGCGATGCCTCCCGGAAATAAATAATGATCCCAATGAATAGACACATGAATAAGCATAGATGTTAAAAAACTCCAGCAAATAGCACCTTTCCAAGCAAACAAATACGATTTTATATAAGGAATAGAACGAACGACTCCAGCATAACTTGGTATTTCAGAGATTTGCGTGCGTTGATAATAAGGATACAAAAGCGGCAGCAATAAAAGAACTGCGAACAAAGTAATTCCGATTAATTGCATTATTTTTTTATTCCCTAAATTTTGAAAAAACGTTTGGAAATTATACGTATAAAACAATAAAAAAATAGCAGAAATAAATACACAAAATGAAAGTAAAAATCCTAAGTAAATTCCGGCATAAAATTGAAAAACAATACCTAAAACTACACCTGCAAAATGGCTTATTTTTTTGTTCTTGAAAAAGAAAATCAGCCACATAAAAACTACTGGAATTATGAATCTCGGAAAAACTTGAGAATGATTCATTTGAGCGGCAATAGGTAATGAAAAGGCAAAAAGATAAGCACCAACAGAAGCGATGGAAAGATTTCCGGATAATTTGTGCAAAGCATAAGCTGCAATAATAAAATTAAGCGTAAAGAGTGCAAGCATCCAACCTTGATAAGCTGATTCTCGTGTACAACCAAAAAATCTAAAAACAGCATAAATAGGAAGTGTACCCAATAAATTATCAGAGTAAGTAATTACATTTTTTTCGGGATACATAAAGGATCCATTCCAATATTGATGAATTTTTCCGGTAAAAAATAAATAGCCGTGTTCTAAGAAATAATTGTTTAGTCGCCCATCTGCCAGATCTCCGGGAATATTTTGAAAATGAGTTCCCATTAATTTAAGAGGCAATTGGTAAATGCCAACCAATAGCAATGCGTAGAACAAAAATATTCCGAGTTTTGAAGAAGAAAAAAATACACGCTTTTTTAGTTTCATTATTTTGGAAAATCGGAAAGGCAAAATGAGGTTACAAATTGTATTTCAAAATACACCAGAGGGCTTTCAATCCATCTTTCCAGCCAATTTTTTTTCCTTCTTCGTATGTTCTCCCATAATAAGAAATACCAACTTCATAAAAGCGAATGTCTTTAATTTTTGCCACTTTAGCGGTTACTTCCGGCTCAAAACCAAATCTTTTCTCTTTCAAAATTATTTTTTTTATCAGCTCCGTTTTGAATAATTTATAACAGGTTTCCATATCTGTTAAATTCAAATTGGAAAAAATGTTAGACAAAAAAGTTAAAAATTTATTTCCGATAGTATGCCAAAAAAACAAGACACGATGTGGGTTTCCTCCCATAAAGCGAGATCCATAAACCACATCAGCATAACCGTCCATAATTGGTTTTAGCAATACATTGTATTCGTTCGGATCGTATTCTAAATCAGCATCTTGAATGATTAAGCAATCGCCAGTTACCAATTCAATTCCTTTGTGGAGCGCAGCTCCTTTGCCTGTGTTTACAGCTTGGTGATGCGTTTTTATATTTTGTTGAGGATGTTCTTTTTTATAATTTTCGATGAGCGTCGCCGTAGAATCGGTCGAACAATCGTTCACGATAATAATTTCTTTTTCGATGTGATTTATTAATTCTACGGAGTTTATTTTTTCGAGAATCAACAAAATCGTATTCTCCTCGTTATAGGCGGGCATTACGATAGAGAGCAATTTTACATTCATATTTTAAAGCCTCAAAAAATTATTTTTTCAGGACGAAGTTAATTGTATTTTTTTTCATCTGCTTTTAGGCGTTCGAAAAATTATTTTTTCAAATCCGTTTTTCTTGAAAAGGGCAAACAAACAGTGTTTGTTTGAGCCAGCGAGTGTGTCGGAAAACAAAAATTCAAGGCTTGGCTTTCTCATTTCATTTTAGCTTCCTGAAAGCTATTCGTTGGGCGATTTCCTCACACGTTCGGAACTCCCAATCTCATCACGCTTTCATTTTGTCAAAATTTTATTCGAAATCTGATGCCGTTCGTTTTTAATTCTCCATTGTCAATTTTCAATTATTTCCCCTCTTCAAATTTCATCAGTTTACTGTTTTTTATTCCGTAGGTAAAATAAATCACCAAACCGATGATAAGCCAGATTACAAAGCGTTCCCAGTTCATTATGCCGAGTTCGGTCATTAAATAAAAACAAGAAAGTAATCCCAAAACAGGAATCAACGAATAATTTCTCAAGTACGTGAAAACGGTGATGAGAACAATGAGAATAGCAAAAATAAAATATGGAATTTTTTCTGCGAAAGCACTGAAAAAACTTGTTCCGGCAGCGGGATGAATGCTAAAAAAGTTTTTGAAAAAATCAGGTAAAAAATATTCCACGCACCCAAGCGACACAATTAAAAGTGTTGGAACAATATATTTTCCATTGACGTAAGGCAGATGAAATTTTCCTTCTTCCTTTTCGGTATGTGGCAAAACCAAAATTCCTCCGCACACCAAAATAAAAGCGAACAATGTTCCGATACTTGTTAAATCGGTTACAAAATCTGAATCGAGAAAAAGTGCCGAGATGCCCACCACAAAGCCTGTTACGATAGTTGCAAACGAAGGCGTTTTAAATTTCGGATGGATTTTAGAAAACTTTTTCGGAAGCAAACCATCTCTGCTCATACTCATCCAAATACGTGGTTGCCCTAATTGAAAAACGAGCAAAACACTTGTGGTTGCTACCACTGCGCTTATCGCGATAAATCCGCCCAACCAATTTAATCCGCGTTGATTGAATGCTTGCGCGAGAAAATCACCTACATTTAATTGTGTGTATTTCACCATTCCGGTAAGTACCAAGGCAATCAATACATACAAAACGGTGCAAATAATAAGCGCATAAAACATTCCTCGCGGTAAATCGCGCTGCGGATTTTTACATTCTTCGGCAGTTGTTGAAATCGCATCAAAACCAATGTAGGCAAAGAATACAGCCGAAACGCCTTTCATTACTCCGCCAAAACCATTCGGTGCAAAAGGAACCCAATTTTGTGGATTGATGTAAAAAAATCCGATGCAAATAATTAGTACAATAATGATGAGTTTAAACGCCACCATCAAATTGCTGGAAGTACGCGATTCCTTCATTCCGATATACACCAAATACGTGATAAAGGCGGTAATCAGCAATGCCGGAATATTTAAAATAATTGGAAAAGAGCCAATGTGTGGAGCGCTTATCCATAAATCGTGCAAGCTTTTTACATCGCTCGGAACAGTTGCGTGTTGAGAAATTAATTCTGTAAATTTTTCGTAACCGCCTTTGGCAGTGAAAAGGCTGGTTGCTAAATAATTCGGAATATGAATACCGATATTGTGTAAAAAACTTTTCAAATTATCCGACCAAGAAATAGCAACCGTTACATTGCCGATGGCATATTCCATGATTAAATCCCAGCCGATAATCCACGCAATTAATTCTCCGAAAGCCGCATAAGAATAAGTATAAGCACTTCCAGAAACGGGAATCCGCGAAGCAAATTCAGCATAACACAAAGCTGAAAACCCGCAAGCAACGGCAGTAATTAAAAATAAAAATATTACCGCCGGACCACCGTCAAAACAGGCTTTCCCGACCGTACTAAAAATTCCCGCTCCAATAATGGCGGCAATTCCCAAAGCCGTTAAATCGCGAACAGTAAGCACTTTGTTGAGTGCTTGGTATTTATCGTCTTCTTCAACTTGTTTTAAAATATGTTCAACAGATTTTTTTCGGAAAATAGAGCTGCGCATAAATTTTTATTCGGATGGAAATAATGAGTGTAAAAAAATATTTTCTAAGCGAATCAAAAATACAGTTATTCGTTTAGAAAACAATAAGTCGTAAAAACCAAAAAAACTTCTTCAAAAAAGATTTTTTTAACAATTTTTTGGGTTTTTAAAAAATATGTTTTACATTTGATAAATAATCACCCAAACAAACCGATGTTTTTTCACCGGAACATCCCTAAAACCAAGGAGGAATAACATAAGTCAACTGCTACTTTTTTAAATAGTTTTTATTCACTTTAAAAAAGGAGGTCTATATGACTAAGCAGTTGAGCGATCAGCAACTCGTTGATCAGTATGTTAACGGTAACGAAGAAGCCATTGCCGAATTAATTTCTCGCCACAAAAGAAGAATTTTCAGCTACATTATGATGGTTGTAAAAGACAAACAATTGGCAGAAGATGTTTTTCAGGATACTTTTTTTAAGGTGGTTCACACCCTTCGAATGCAGAAATACACAGAAGAAGGCAAATTTGCAGCTTGGGTTTTGCGCATCGCTCACAATTTAATTATGGATCATTTCAGAAAAGAAAAAAGAATACCGACCATTTCAAATGTGTCGAATAACGATGGCGAAGAGTTCGACATTTTTAGTATTCTGAAAATCGAACAGAAAAATGCAGAGGAAGAAATTCTGGGGAAACAAGTGCGAAAAGACATTCGAAAATTAATTGAAGAATTACCTCACGAACAACGTCAAGTATTGATGCTGCGTCATTATTACGACATGACTTTTAAGGAAATTTCAGATTTCACCAACGTGAGTGTGAATACGTCTTTGGGACGGATGCGTTATGCTTTAATCAATCTTCGAAAACTCATCGAACAAAAAGAAATAGTGCTTAGTTTTTAGTTGTTTTTAAATTGTAATGGAAAAATATCCGGTTGTATTTCCCAGCAATCGGATATTTTTTTTAATACAAAAACAGGCTTCAAAAAAATAATTTTTCAAGTCCTTTTTTTCAGCTTGTATAAGGAAGTCTAATTCCCTTTTCCGTGAGTGTACGATACACTTCCAGCATTATATCGCTTCGAAGCGAATTGGCTTTCGATAAATCAGACACCCAAAAAGAAATTTTTAGTTGAATAGCGGTATCCGCAAATGCCTGGACGGAAACGGAAGGTGTTGTACCAGCTAAAATGCCCTTGTCTTTTTCAATGGTTTCACAAATTATTTTTTTCACCAAGGTCATATCGGATTGGTAGGAAATATTAATATTAAAAAATACATTTTTATGAGAATTCTCTTTTGTCCAATTGGTGAGATGTTGCGAAAGTAAATCGCCATTTGGCACAATAACGTGCGATCCATCGCTGCTTTTTATTTTAGAAGACCGCACACCAATTTCGTCCACTACTCCTGCTTTATCTCCTATTTCTATTTGATCTCCCACTTGAATAGGGCGCTCAAAAGCAAGAATAATTCCAGATACCAAATTATTGGTGATGTTTTGCAAACCGAAACCAATACCTACGCCTAAAGCGCCAATCATAATGGATATTCTATCCATCGGAATACCTGCAGCTGCCACCGCTACTACAAATCCGACCGACCAAATTGCCAAGCGAATCAATAATAACATGGAACCAATACGTGTTTTCTTTTTCGGATTTTTGGAGTTTTCCTGTCCGAAAAGAAAATTAATAATCCCAGAAATAATAGAGGATACCCAAATAATGAGAACGAAAACAGCTACGCTTTCGTAGGTAAACGTCATGTTACCAATAATTCTTTTCGTCTCAAAAAAAGCAATGAAGAGCTCTTTTGAATAATCATACAAGGTGATATTTACTAATAATGCGATAAACCAAACGACAGAAGCAATCATCCACAACACTCGGCGTAAACGGTGTTGCAATTCGTTGTAATTAATTAAATCTGAAAACTTACTTGCTTTATAGGCTTCGGATTGCAAATAAATAGCTTCTAAAACCATCGTAGAAAAAACTTTGAGCGTAATCCCCAATACCAAACTTTGCACTGCCGCGATGCCTACTATTTTTGCCAACGTAACCCTTCCTGTAAAATTAAAAACGAGAGATAAAATTCCGAGTGTCATTGAAAAAATAGACAATGCTTTTGTGCCAGGCGACTCTTGCACTTTTACGAAATTCGTTTGCTTTTTGAAGATTATTCGGAGGCAAATAAAAATCAATAATACACCTGCTGCAACCAATGCCCAGCGTTCTTCAAACGCTTGTTCCAATAGTAAATCATCCATTGCATAATACACCCAAATGAGGCAAAGTGCTATCCACATCGGTTTGGAAGAGCGTGATAAATAGGGAAACAGTAAAAAGGAAAGTGCGAGCAATCGGAGTAATTCGCAAACGTGTAAAAAAGACATTTGCGGATTGGCAAAAAAGAAAGGTAAATAGGTAAAAAATGCCATAATACAGCCTATCAATACAGATCTCCTCAAAAAATAAATCGGTTCGAGCACCTCTGTTGCGTTCGGCAATTTTTTAACTCGTCGCATATTCGAAAAACACCACGTACTGATACAAATAAATAAGAATAAAGCCATTGTCATCAAATCCCATTTATCACGTAGAAATATGGAAATAATTTTTCCACTCCGAGTGAATGCATTTTCAATAATCTCTGTAAAAGATTGGTCGTATTCAGATGGATTATCTTGCAACAAAGGATTGTCCTCTTGCTCCCACATCGCTTTTTTGGCGGTAGTAGTGAGGTAAGTCATTTCCGACATAATATCTTCGGTTTGCAATGCCGCAACCGAATTCTTATTGCGTACAATAGAAATTTTCCCCAACATGTCTTTTTGAGCAGAATCTAAAACCGCAGCTTCTTTCAGCACAGTTTGTGTCTGATTATTCAGGATAGAATCCGTGATATTTGAATTGAGAATTGCATCGGTACTTATCCTTTTCAAAGAATCATTACTTTCGGATAATTCCATATAATAATCCGATAAAGTGGTTTCATAATCCTTCAGTTGACTGGCCATTTCTTTCAAAATAATCATCCCGCTGTTAAGGCTCCGCAAATTCATTCGATCTCCTTTTTTTGCCAACCGTTTTGTAAAAGCATTCAATCTTCGCTCGATCTCTGGCAAGGCGCTTAACATCGGTTCCATTTGTATTTTTCGCTGAACTAAATTATTGTCGGTCTTAATCGTAAGCGAATACATTTCTATCCTTTTTACAATACGAGAAACCAGCGTATCTTTTATAGAGACCGTGGGTTCTACCTTCTTTTTAGGAGGATGTGCGGTAAATTTTTCAGCAAAAACATGCGAAAAAGGAAGTAACAAAAGAAGGAGTAAAAAAAGGAAGTTCGACTGCTTTTTTAAAAATATCATGTTTCAATTTTGAGAATTAGTTACGTACAAATTACGTGTTTAAAAGTAAGATTGTTTCTTCTACATTTTAAAATGTCTCGAAAAAATATTTTTTTGGCACGACAATTGGAAGTATTCTTTTCAAAAAATAATTAACCTACTTTTGTAAAACATAAAACAAAAGTCTAAAAACCAAAAAACATGAAAACGATAAAATCAACAGTAATGACCGTTCTGATTGCTTCTCTGGCAATTGTAAGCGCAAACGCGATGAGCGTAAAAACAATCCGTCAAGAAAAAATTCAACAAGATGGGAAAGTAATTCCTGCTACCACCACTCAGAAACGTGCAAAAACGGCAAGTAAAGCTCATATCAGCACTACTCCAACAACACAATCCAGCTCTAAAAATAGTGGTACAGCAACAAAACCGTCTGCCAAATCAACTCCAAGCACATCAAGCAAAACAACTGGTAGTACAGCTACTTCTACTGGTTCAACCATGAGCGCAAACGGAAAATCAGTTGGAACAGATGCAAAAGGTCGCGCTTTGTTTCAAGGTCCAAAAGGTGGAAAATATTACATGAGCAACGGAAAAAAAGTATATGTAAAATAAATTTTTCTATTGATTTATTTGTGAAGAGCGGGTTTTTAAAAACCTGCTCTTCTTTTTTACGTATGTTTTGCTGACAATTCCATGACAATTAGAACAGATCTCTTTGCCACCTTTGCCATCCATTGAAAATAGCGATACGTGAATTCTTTTAAAATCATTGCTTTTACTTACAAAACGCTTCAAATTTCCGAAGTGGGAAAATTCCATTTGGAAGAATCGTTGTTGGAAAATCGCTTGCAATATCTCAAAAAGCAATCGAAGGTAGAGGAGTTAATGTATCTTTCCACTTGCAATCGCGTCGAATTTTTATTGTCTACTTCTCAAACTATTTCCCAAAAATTTTTACAACACTTTTTCGCTCATTTCAATCCTTCTTGGTCGACAGAAGAAATTAATTTTGCTTGCACATCTTCCCTTGTTTTTGAAGGCGAAGAAGCCTTGAATCATTTGTTCAACGTAGCTTCTTCGATTGATTCATTGGTAGTTGGCGAACGCGAAATTATCACGCAAGTGCGTAACGCATTTGAGAAATCCAAACAATTCGGTTTAACTGGAGATTTAATTCGTTTGGCGATTCAAAAAACAATTGAAACAGCAAAACGGATTTATACAGAAACAAACATTGCGCGCCATCCTGTTTCCGTGGTTTCCTTGGCGTATCGCAAATTAAAAGAGCTGAATGTGCCTTTAAACGCGCGCTTCCTGATTATCGGAACTGGAATTACCAATACAAATATGGCGAAATACCTGAAAAAACACGGGTTTACGAATTTCGTTTTATTTAATCGCACACTTAAAAATGCAGAAAATTTAGCGTCGGAATTAAATGCAAAAGCATTTGGTTTAGACGAATTGAAAAATTATTTTTCAGGATTTGATGTTATTGTAACTTGCACAGGTGCTGCCGAAGCGGTGATTACAAAAGATATCTATACTTCGCTTTTGCACGAAGACAAAACAAAAAAAGTGGTAATTGATTTAGCCGTTCCAAACGATTTGGATCCAGAAATTTTAAACAGTTACGATATCAATTTAATTGCCGTTAATAATTTGCAATCCATTGCGGAACACAATTTAAAAGAACGTCAAAGCGAATTAAATTTTTGTACAAAAATTACAGCAGAAAGTACGCAGGAATTTTATCAAATTTTACAAACACGAAAAGTAGAATTGGCGATGAGTGATGTGCCTGAAAAAATAAAGCAAATTCGCGAAATGGCTATTAATAAAGTGTTTGCGAAGGATTTGGAACAGTTGGATGATAACTCAAAAGAGCTGCTCGAAAAAATAATTTTCTACATGGAAAAAAAATACATCAGCGTTCCGATGAAAATGGCGCGAGAAATAATCATCGAAAACGGAGTGAAAAAATAATTTTTTGAGCTCCTCAAAAATCAAAAAAATAATTCAGTGATGTCAAAAAATAAAATTACAATCGGTTCCAGAGGTAGTGATTTGGCGCTTTGGCAAGCAAATTTTATTTTTGGAGAGTTAAAAAAAATCGGACAATCTGCTGAAATAAAAATCATCAAAACACAAGGCGATAAAATTCAAGATTTAAGTTTTGATAAATTGGAAGGCAAAGGTTTTTTCACAAAAGAAATTGAAGATGCATTACTTTCTGGAGAAATAGATTTAGCCGTTCATTCGCATAAAGATTTACCGACAGAATCTCCTGAAGGATTAATAATTGCAGCAGTTTCTGAGCGTGAAGATCCTTCTGAACTTATTTTGATTCGGAAAGAATGTGTGGATGAAAAACAAAAATTTTCTTTCAAAAAAAATGCAATTGTCGGCACTTCTTCCGCACGCAGAAAATCACAATTATTGGCTTTTCGTTCGGATGTAAAAATTACCGATTTACGAGGAAATATTCCAACGCGTATTCAAAAATTACGGGATAAAAAATACGATGCCATTATGCTAGCAGCAGCTGGAGTAGAGCGTTTGCAATTAGACATCAGCGAATTTCACACTGAAAAAATTTCTCCGAAAGAATTTGTGCCGGCACCTGCACAAGGCGTTTTGGCGTTACAAATTCGTGAAAAAGACAAAGCACTTTTTGACTTGCTTCAAAAAATAAATTTTCCGGATGTCGCGGAAACACTTGCTGTGGAACGAAAAGTGTTGAATCTTTTTGATGGTGGTTGTCAACTTCCCTTGGGTGTTTATTGCGAAAAAGAGGAGGATGAAAATGGAGAATTTGTTTTCAAAACGTGGATTAGCAGGGCAAATGCGTGGAATGATTTCCCGAAACAAATGTATTTTGAAAGTTTGAAAACGGAAGGTTTAGCAGAAAAAATAGTCGCAAAAATAAATTCCATAAAATCGAATTCTGTTTTTATTACACGTAATTTCCGCACAGCAGATTATTTTCGGAATGCTTTATCAGCACAAGGATTTACAGTAAATGCAAAATCATTAATTGAGTTTAAAAAAATAATTTTTCGAACCACTATTTCTCAAGATTGGATTTTCTTTTCGAGCAAACATGCGGTGAAATATTTTTTCGAACAAAAACCAATGCTTTCTGAAAACACAAAAATTGGCACAATCGGAAAAGCAACAGCGGACGAAATTCGTAAATTCGGTAAACGTGCTGATTTTATTGGCTATTCCACCGACACGCGCTTAACAGGAAAACAATTTGCCGCAGTTGTCGGACGAAAATCTGTGTTGTTTCCGCAAGCAAAAGGAGGCATGAAAAGTATCCAACAAAACATTCCGCAAAGTCAAGTTACGGATTTGTCAGTTTACGAAACCATCGAATTTTCGGAGGTCATTCCATTCGCTGAAACACTTGTTTTTACAAGTCCTTCCAACGTAGAATCATTTTTCAAAAAAAATAAAATTTCGCCTGAACAAAAAATTGTGGCGATGGGCGATGCCACCGCAAATACGTTAAAAAAATTCAAAATAAGAGTGCATAAACAACCTATTACTTTTGACGATTTAGGCTTGGTACAAGCAGTTTTGGGCGTTTAAAATTTGGAGAAAAAGACACTTCAAAAAAATAATTTTTCAAAAGCAAAAAATAAGATTCAAAAAATAATTTTTCGTCATGCAAATTCAACGCCCTCGCAGATTAAGAAAAACAGCCATTATTCGCGACTTAATTGCGGAAACAAAACTTTCTAAAAACATGTTTATTTATCCGTATTTCGTAATTGGCGGAAAAAAGAAAAAGCATGCTATTGAAGCCATGCCGGGTGTTTTTCATTTCTCAATAGATGAATTAATTAAAGATGTGGAACGCGGTTTAAAACTCGGGATCAACAAAATTTTAGTATTTGGCGTTGGCGAAGAAAAAACAAAAGATGCCAGTTCTGCTTACAGCAAAAATGCGATTGTTGTAAATGCAATCCGCGAATTGAAAAAAAAGTTTTCGGATGATTTATTAATCATAACTGATGTCTGCGTTTGCGCTTACACCACGCACGGACATTGCGGAATTATTCACAATGATTATGTGCAAAACGATGCTTCTGTAAGCGTGCTTGCAAAAATGGCTTTGGCACACGCAGAAGCAGGTGCCGATATGGTGGCACCTTCGGATATGATGGACGGACGCGTGTTGGCAATCCGTGAATTATTGGATAAAAAGGGCTTTGAAAATACTTCCATTATGTCGTATTCCACCAAATTTGCTTCTGCTTATTATGGTCCGTTTCGTGAAGCCGCGGATTCTTCTCCACAAAAAGGCGATCGAAAATCGTATCAAATGGATTTCAGAAATGGGCGTGAAGCCTTGAAAGAATCTTTATTAGACGAAAACGAAGGTGCGGATATTTTAATGGTGAAACCGGCTTTGGCTTATTTAGATGTGATTGCGGACATTCGCAGAAACACGTTGCTTCCTTTGGCTTGTTACAATGTTTCGGGAGAATATTCGATGCTAAAAGCTGCTGCCCAAAAAGGTTGGATTGACGAACAAAAAATGGTGATGGAAAATATGTACGCCTTTGCCAGAGCTGGTGCGGATATTATTATTTCCTATCACACGAAAGATATTTTTGAAAAAGGCTGGATTTAATTTAATGCAGAATTTTTATTCGTATCGGCAAAATAAACAGACAAATTAAAAAACATGTGGTATTTATCAATACTAATTAGCCTTTTGTTTTTTTACATCTTTAAGGATTTTCTTAAATTGTGTTCGCCCAAAGCAACGCGAATCCAAATTCTAACTAGCGTAGCGGTTTTTATCATTTACCTTATAAATATATTTTATAATTGGAATTTTTTTAAGGAATATTCAGGCGACAAAACTATTGCATATTTTTGCGCATGTGATATTCTGTATGTCACTGGATATGGACTTTTATGTTTACTGACAGTTTTAATTTGTTCAATATTCTACAAACAAAAATCTCAATAGAAATCCCATTAATATTACGTTCTCAAAAACTGCGCTGATTTTATTTGTAGAACATCTTTTTTGTCCACACAAAATCATTTCTTCCAAAAATAATTTTTCAGTGTTGAAAAAATAAGTAAACACTTGGCATCTACATTATAATCGAACTTCCGTTTAAATAAACAGAGCCAACGATAACCTGAAAAGGTAGGATGTAATTGACATAGAAAATATCCTTTTGCAAAAAAATATTTTTGCTACCACAATAGAACCATGAGAAATAAAGTTAGTTGGGTGGACGATTTATCAGAGAATAGGAAAAAGCATATCAACACTTAAAAAAATCGTCTTTTATGTATGGACGAAGAAACAAAATATCAAATTGCCGTTACCTTTTTACCCAATATTGGCGGCACGCGCGCGAAGAGTTTGATTGCTTATTGTGGTAGTCCGGAAGCAATTTTTAAAGAGAAAAAATCGCTTTTATTGAAAATCCCAGGGATTGGTGAGACTGTTGCCAATTCTATTATTCAGAACGATGCCTTGAAAAAGGCAGACGAAGAAATGGTATTCATTCAGCAAAATGAAATTACTCCTATTTTTTTTCTCGAAGATAATTTTCCGCAACGTTTAAAACATTGTCAGGATAGTCCGATTTTGCTTTATTACAAAGGCAATGCGGAATTAAATACCTCCAAAGTTTTGAGTATTGTAGGTACGCGCAGAGCCACCGAATACGGCAAAAAAATCTGCGAACAAATGGTAGAAACATTAGCGCCTTACGACGTTTTAATTGTAAGCGGCTTGGCACACGGAATTGATGGCTGCGCACACAAAGCAGCACTCGCAAATAATTTGGACACCGTTGGTGTATTTGCGCATGGCTTGGACAGAGTGTATCCAGCGGCGCATAAAAATCTCGCTAAAAAAATATTGAGTAGCGGCGCTTTACTCACGGAATTCCCGAGCGGCACCAACCCCGATAGAGAGCATTTTCCGAGTCGTAACCGCATTGTTGCAGGTATGGCGGATGCTGTATTGGTGGTAGAATCCGCGAAAGGCGGCGGTTCGCTGATTACTGCAGACATTGCAAATACCTATAATCGCGATGTTTTCGCCGTTCCGGGAAGAGTGGGCGATGAATTTTCAGAAGGATGTAATTTTTTGATTCGTAATAACAAAGCGGCTTTGGTACAATCGGCGCAAGATATTTTGTATTTGATGGGTTGGGAAGAAAATCCTGCAAAAAAAATTCCGAAACAAACTGCCATGTTTAAAAATCTTAGTAAAGAAGAAGAACATATTTTCACTATTCTGAAGGAAAAAGGAAGTGTGGGAATTGACGATATTTGCTTTAACACGCAAATGCCGATGAGCAAAGTTTCCGCGCTGTTGCTTCATTTGGAGTTTTCTGGAATGGTAAAATCCTTACCGGGAAAAATGTATGAAATCAATTGAATAAAAAGGCATTCGAAAAAATAATTTTTCAAACGACTAATTTCAACATACTAAATGCTTTTTTTTTACATTTGTACAAACTAAAAAATTAAAAATGGATTTAAGCGGAATAATCTCAATTGGTGGAATGAGCGGACTTTACAAAGTAGTGGCTCAATCAAAAAATGGAATCATAGTTGAATCGTTGGTGGATAAAAAAAGGATTCCTGCATATTCAAATTATAAAATCAGTGGCTTGGAGGAAATTAGTGTTTTTTCTACTGGTGATGATATCCCTTTGAAAGAAGTATTTACTAAAATTGCAGACAAAGAAAAACTCGGTGCAGCCATTGAACACAAAGCTGCTGAAGCAGATCTGAAAAAATATTTTTTGGAAGCACTTCCAAATTATGATCAAGAACGTGTGCATATTTCTGACATTCGCAAAGTGATTCAATGGTATAATATTCTTCAAAAAAGCGGTTGGCTGAAAAAAGAAGAAGAGAAAAAAGAAAGCGATAAAGAAGGCGTGGACGTAAAAGCAGCTTTGGAAGAAAAATCAAAAATCGTTATTCCGAAAGTAAAATCGAAAGAAACAAGTCGTGTAAAAACAAGTTCTTCGAAAGTAAAACCACAAACTGTTCGTAAAAACGGAGCTTAAAAATAAGAAAATGATTCAACTGCAAGCAGGAGATTATCCTCCGTATTTTGAAAAATACGTTCAGCTTATTCCGGAAAAAGATCCGTTAAAAGTGATGGAGAAAAATATTTTTTTGATGGAAGAATTTGTAAAAAAAATTCCTGTTGAAAAAGAAGATTTCCGTTATGCCCCTGACAAATGGACAGTAAAAGAAGTCATCGGACACATTACTGACACCGAGAGAATAATGGCTTATCGAGCACTTCGCATTGCACGAAACGACAAGAAAAATATGGAAGGATTTGATGACAATGCGTTTGTTGCCAATGCCAATTTCAGTTCTCAAAATATCAAAAATTTATTGAGCGAATTTATACTTGTTCGAAAATCAAACATCGCTTTATTTTCATCTTTTACAGATGAAATGCTGCAACGAAAGGGACTTGCAAGTGGAAATGAAGTTACGACACTTGCCATGATGTATTTTATTCCGGCACACGAAATTCATCATTTGAATTTTTTAAAAGAAATGTATTTGTAAAAAACGCTCTTGAAATTTTTTCATAAAAAAGGGTTTTGAAAAATTAATTTTTCAAAGCCCTTTTTTAATTCGCATTTAAAGGTCGCGCGTAAGACGAAATGTCTTTATCCGTAATAGTTTTATCGCACAATATAATTAAGCGTTCCACCACATTTCTGAACTCTCGAATATTTCCTGTCCAATTTATTTTTTGCAATTCTTTGATGGCTTCTTTCGAGAAATTTTTTTGTGGCATCCGATAATCTTCGCAAATTAATTTTAAAAAATGTTCTGCCAACAAAGGAATATCATCCTTTCTATCGTTCAAGGAAGGCACATGAATTAAAATGACGCTGAGGCGATGGTATAAATCTTCACGAAAATTTCCGTTAGCAATTTCTTTTTTCAAATCCTTGTTGGTAGCGGCAATCACGCGCACATTCACTTTTATTTCTTTGTCGCCACCTACACGCGCAATTTTATTTTCTTGCAATGCGCGCAATACTTTTGCTTGTGCAGAAAGACTCATATCGCCAATTTCATCTAAGAAAAGTGTTCCGCCTTCCGCTTGTTCAAATTTTCCTTTTCGTTGATTAATGGCAGAAGTAAAGGCACCTTTTTCGTGTCCGAATAATTCGCTTTCAATCAATTCGCTTGGAATAGCGGCACAATTTACTTCTATTAAAGGTGCAGCAGCGCGAGTGCTTTTTTCGTGCAACCAACGCGCCACCAATTCTTTTCCCGTCCCGTTTCCTCCTGTTATTAATACGCGCGCATCGGTCGGAGCTACACGTTCAATCATTTCCTTTATTTGCGAAATACCTTTCGATTCGCCAATCATATCAAAAGTTTTAGAAATTTTTTTCTTCAATACTTTTGTTTCCGTTACGAGTGTAGATTTGTCCAGCGCATTGCGGATAGTTACTAACAAACGATTGAGATCAAGCGGTTTTTCGATAAAATCAAATGCTCCTTTTTTTACGGCTTCCACTGCAGTTTCAATATTTCCGTGTCCAGAAATCATCACCACTGGAACATCGTTATTAAGAGCTGTTATTTTTTGAAGTACTTCCATGCCATCCATTTTCGGCATTTTAATGTCGCACAAGATAACATCGTATTTTTCTTTCTCAAAAAAGACAAGTCCTTCCGCGCCATCAGCGGCATCGTCTACTTTGTATTTCTCGTATTCTAAAATATCTCGCAATGCTTTGCGAATACTTTTTTCATCGTCAATAATTAAAATTTTTGCCATCGAAAAAATATTTTTTTAAAGTGTTTTTGTATGAAGAATTTCCCATAAAACGCCTTCTTTTAAAGCGTAGGCGGAGAGTCGCATTTTTTTCAAAAAGAAATTTTTCAAAATTAAATTTACAAAAATGCTGGAGATGACGACCATATCCACACGCATTTCAATGAGCCCCGGAGTGCAATGACGCTCTTCTTTTGTAGAACGAATAATTTGTTGATGGATTTTCTCAAACTCATTCAAATCAAAAATATATTCGGTATGTTCGTGCAATAAAATTTTTGGATGAAATTGAAGAACACACATTTCAGCAAAGGTATCGAACACGCCCGAAGAACCTATTAATTCAGCCACAGGGAATTTTTTCAGAGCCATTTCCAAATCAAAAAGTTCCGCTCTTAAATAATTTTCGAGTTCTAAAATTTCTTTTTTAGAAATAGGTTCTGATGGAGAAAATTTTTCGAGCAAGCGTGCAGCACCGAGCAAAAAACTTTTTTTCCAAACTATTTTTTCGTTGTTGGCGATGATAAATTCGGTACTACCTCCGCCAATGTCCATAATCAAAGCGTTGCTATTGCCAATGTTCAAGGCTTTGCGTGTGCCGTAATAAATTAATTCTGCTTCGCGATCGCCAGAAATCATTTCAATATCAATGCCTGCATTTTTTTTTGCTTCTTGAATAAATTCTTTTCCGTTAGAAGCGCTTCGGATGGCAGAAGTAGCGATGGAAATTATTTTTTCAACGCGATGTTCTAAAATTATTTTTTTGTATTCGATTAAAGCAATAATGCCGCGCTGAAAAGGAACGGCTGCGATAAAGCCTTTATTAATGGCACCTTCGCCTAATTTGACAGAAACTTTAGTATTGAATATTCTTTTGTGTCCATCGGGAAAAATTTCCGCGATGAGCAAATTAAACGTATTGGTGCCTAAATCGATGATGGCAATGCGCATGAAAAATTATTTTTTTGACAGATGAAAAAAAGATTACTCAAAAAATTAACCTTTGTAGAAAAGCCATTTCCAGAGTTCTCCGTAGGTAATTTTTTTTCCATACATCAAAATTCCGATGCGGTAAATTCTTCCAGCAAGCCAAGTTGTAAAAATAAATCCGGCAACTAAACATGTCATGGAAAGCCCTACTTGCCACATTGGGACTCCAAAAGGCAAACGAACCATCATAATTATCGGCGAGGTAAACGGAATCATGGAGAGCCAAAAAGAGATGGAACTATTTGGATTTTGCACGACGGTAGACGCCATCACAATGGAAAAAATAAGTGGCAATGTAATCGGCATCATGAATTGCTGTTTGTCTGCTTCGCTATCAATAGCTGCACCAACAGCAGCAAACAAGGCACTGTACAATAAATATCCGCCAAGGAAATAAAATAAAAAGCACAATACAATATCCGTAATATTGATGGAATCGAGTCCGTCCAAAATGCTATTCAATTGATTTGGTAAATGTGTTTTGTTGGCAGCAATGGTTTTCAAATCAGACCCTTTTTTAAATACTTGTTGTTGTTGTTGGGTTTCCGTTTGATAATCTTGATTTATTTTACTGAGAACGGTTGATTGTGCGTAAGAATAAATTCCAAAACTCAAGACTACCCATAGAATAAACTGTGTTAATCCTACCAATGCCACGCCGATAATTTTTCCCATCATCAGTTGAAAAGGTTTTACAGAAGAAATAATTACTTCGATAATGCGACTTGTTTTTTCTTCTACAACGCCCGACATTACTTGAACTCCGTAAAGAAAAATAAAAAAATAAATAAGCATTCCCGCCGCATAACCAATTCCCATAAACAAACCGGTATTTGTTTTAACCGCTTTGCCTGATTCGGATTGTTGTATAGTGAGCAAATCAACAGATGTTTTTGCATTTTCAATTTCGTCTTGATTGATATTATTTTTTCTCAATTTTAAACTGAAAATAGTTTTGTCGATACTGCTTTTAATATAATCTTCCGTTCCTGTACCAGGTTCTTTTTTATAAAATAAACTCACCGGAACGTGCCCGTCTATCACATCTTTCGGGATGTATAAAATGGCTGCGTAATTGGTATTGTAAAAACCTTGGCGTGCTTGTTCGATAGAAACAGGCGGATAGTCAAAATTGATATTGTCATTTCCTTGAATGTTATCGACAAACAAAAAACTGTCATCAATCACTTCTATCTTTTGTTTTTCTTGCTTTTGAGAAGCCAATAAAACCGGCACAATAAAAACACCCGCCGTTAAAATGGGTCCTAACAAAGTCATAATAATAAACGACTTTTTCTTAACTCGTGTGAGGTATTCGCGTTGTATGATAAGAAGTATTTTATTCATCTCAGAAAAATTATTCGGTTAGTCCTGTTGCTTGTGAAACGTCTGCTTTAGCACTTACATTGGCAATAAAAACATCGCTCATGCTGGGGATAATTTCGCGGAAGCCCAGTATCTTAGCACTTGGCAACACGGCTTGCAATAAATCATTCGATGTGCTTTTTCCAATCAATTTTACTTTTGCTTTCGAAATACCTTCTTTTTCTTGTTTGTCGACAAGTTCAAAACCTCCCCACAACGCGTTGGTAAAGCCAATCATATTGCCAGTAAATTCAATTTCAAAAATATTTTGCTTGTAATTTTGGCGGATTTCATTCACTTTTCCATCCAATATTTTTTTTGATTTATTGATGAGTGCAATGTGATCACACAATTCTTCCACCGAACTCATGTTGTGTGTGGAAAGAATAATTGTAGATCCATTTTCGCGCAAACGCAGAATTTCATTTTTTACCAAGTTCGCATTAATAGGATCAAAACCGCTGAAAGGCTCATCGAGTATCAGTAATTTTGGTTCGTGCAAAACAGTAACAATGAATTGTACTTTTTGCTGCATTCCTTTTGAAAGGTCTTCTATTTTTTTATCCCACCATGCTTGAATTTCAAATTTAACGAACCACTCTTTTAATTTTTTGAGTGCATCATTTTTACTCATTCCTTTTAATTGGGCGAGATAAATGGCTTGCTCTCCAACTTTCATTTTTTTATACAATCCTCTTTCTTCTGGTAAATAACCAATGTTTCCGATGTGTTTCTGTGAAAGTTTCTCCCCTTCAAAAAAAAGTTCTCCGCTATCGGGTCCTGTAATTTGATTGATGATACGAATGAGAGAAGTTTTTCCGGCGCCGTTTGGTCCTAATAAACCGAAAATACTTTGTTGAGGAACGTTGATACTTACTTTATCGAGTGCTGTATAATTGTTGTATTTCTTTACGATTTCGGAGGCTTGAAACAAATCCATTTTTTGCGGCTTATAAATTATTTTTATTCAAAATATTCCTTCATTCGGTGGAAAAAATTTTTATCCTTCGAAGTTGGATTGGGCTTAAAATTAGGAGAATTTTGCAGATTTTCCACTATTTTTTTCTCTTCGTGACTAAGTGCTTGAGGTGTCCAAACATTGATGGTAACAAATAAATCTCCTTTTCCATAACCGTTGATATCGGGCAAACCTTGTGATTTTAGGCGTAATACTTTTCCGCTTTGTGTGCCTGCCGGAATTTTTATTTTTGCTTTTCCTTCTACCGTTGGCACTTCTGCAGATGCGCCCAAAGCAACATCAGTAATACTTGCAAAATGATCGTAATATAAATTATGTCCATCTCTTGTCAAATTTTCGTGTTCTATTTCCGCAATGGCAATAATTAAATCACCCGGAACTCCACTTCTTGCGCCTGCATTGCCTTTTCCGCCCATGGAAAGTTGCATTTCATTTTCTACACCTGCTGGTAATTTAATCGTGATGACTTCTTCTCCACGTACAATTCCATCGCCATGACAGCTTTTACATTTGTCTGTAATCGTTTGTCCTTCGCCGCCGCAAGCAGGACAAGTGCCAGTAGTTTGCATTTGTCCGAGAATCGTATTTGCGATACGTGTAACTTGTCCGGAACCATGACAAGTAGCACATTTGTTGAACGAAGAACCGTTCTGAGCGCCAGAACCATGACAAGGTTCGCAAGGAACATATTTCGTTACTTTTATTTTTTTCTCAACGCCTTTTGCGACTTCTTCCAAGGTTACTTTCACTTTTACGCGCAGGTTAGAACCTCTGTTTACGCGTCTTTCACGTCTTCCGCCGCCACCACCGCCACCAAAACCTGAAAAATGTCCGCCGAAAATATCTCCAAACTGACTGAAAATATCGTCCATATTCATTCCGCCGAAACCTTGTCCACCGCCGCCATTACTACCCATTCCAGCATGTCCGAATTGGTCGTATCGGCTACGCTTGTTAGCGTCGCTCAATATTTCATAAGCTTCCGCTGCTTCTTTAAATTTTTCTTCGGATTCTTTGTCGTCAGGGTTTTTATCGGGATGGTATTTAATTGCCATTTTCCGATAGGCTTTTTTTATTTCCTCCGCACTCGCATTTTTCTGAATTCCTAATATTTCGTAATAATCTCTTTTTGACATTTTAATTGGATATGAAATTTATGATTTATGCGCCGATAACCACTTTTGCAAAACGAATAACTTTTCCGTGAAGTAAATACCCTTTTTCTAATTCATCCACTACTTTCCCTTTCATATCTTCTGTTTCCGCGGGAATATTGGTGATGGCTTCGTGCAAATCGGTATTAAATTCTTTTCCTAAAGAATCAATAGTTTCCAAGCCCTTTTGCTTCAAATTACTTTTTAATTTTGAATAAATTAATTCAATTCCTTCGTTTACGGCTTTGATGTCTTTGGCGTCTTTGCTGAGTTTCATGGCGCGTTCCAAGTCGTCCATTACAGACAAGAAACTTTTAAAAACATCTTCTCCGGCAATTTTTATCAGCTCGATGCGCTCTTTGGCAGTGCGTTTTCGGTAATTTTCATATTCCGCAAACAAGCGCAAATACTTATCATTTAATTCGTCGTATTTTGCTTGTAAAGCTTCAGTTTCGCTGATAGCAGGCTGTTCCGAATTGTCTTTTTCGTTTTGTGTTTCTTCGGAATTATTTTCCTGCACTTCCTCGTTTATGATTTCTTTGTTTTTTTCGGTCATTTTTTTATAGAAATTTTTGATTTTCATTTGCGATTATTATTCTCAAATTCTTTGCCATCAAGGCGAATGCGTCAAATTGTCAGGTTTTATCCCAATTAAAAAAGCAGAGAAAAATCTCTGCTTCAAAAAATTATTTTTTTGACGGTTGAAAAATTATTTTTTCAAAAGCTTATCCAGCGCCATATCCAAGGCTTCGCCTCTTAAATTTTCATCAATAATAACGCCTTTGTCATCCAATAAAAAATTAGTCGGAATAGACTGAACGCCATAAAGCGCAGCAGGTTTAGATTGCCATCCGCCTAAGTCGCTCACTTGCGTGGGCCAAGAAAGATTGTCTTGTTTAATTGCATTTACCCAAGCATCGTGTTGTTGATCTAAAGAAACACTGTAAATCACAAAACCTTTTGCATTTTTAAATTTTGCAGTTTTGTATTTGTTGAAAGCTGCCACCACATTCGGATTTTCCATGCGGCAAGGACGACACCAAGATGCCCAAAAATCAACCAATACAATGTTTCCATGATAAGATGACAAAGCAATTTCTTTTCCGGAAGGATCTTTAAATTTTAATTCAGGTGCTTTGTTCCCAATGTTTGTGCCCACTGTTGTACCCGTTTGCCCTTCGGATGTTTTGCTGTATATAAAGCCGAAAGTCAGCATTGCTGACGCAGCCAATATCAATATAAGATTTACTTTTTTCATGATTTTTATTTTTTGTGTCTGTAAAATTACGCTTTTTTTGGTAAAGAAGAGGTCAAATTTTATCAAAAAAAAGGAGTTTGAAAAATTATTTTTTCGAAGGCTTAAAAAACGAGTAAGAAAATTAAGGATTTCTTTTGATATCTGCGCCCAATGCGTTTAAGCGCACATCAATATTTTGATACCCACGATCAATTTGTTCGATGTTGTGAATGGTACTTTTGCCTTCGGCAGATAAAGCGGCAATCAGCAAAGCCACGCCGGCTCTGATATCCGGTGATGTCATGGAAATTCCTTTTAATGAATTCTGGCGATTTAATCCGATAACCGTTGCTCTGTGTGGGTCGCAAAGAATAATTTGTGCGCCCATATCAATTAATTTATCTACAAAAAACAAACGGCTTTCAAACATTTTTTGATGAATGAGAACGGTGCCTTTTGCTTGTGTGGCAACTACTAAAACGATGCTTAATAAATCGGGTGTTAATCCAGGCCAAATGGCGTCTGCAATGGTTAAAATAGAGCCGTCAATAAACGTATCAATCTCGTAATTTTCTTGCGAAGGAATAAAAATATCATCGCCTCTGCGTTCCATTTTTATGCCGAGTCGTTGAAAAACATCTGGAATTACACCGAGTGCTTCGTACGCCACATTTTTAATTGTAATTTCCGATTTCGTCATCGCGGCAAGCCCAATAAAGCTGCCTATTTCAATCATATCTGGCAATAAGCGATGTGTGCAACCTTTCAGATATTCTACGCCTTCAATCGTTAATAAATTAGAGCCAACGCCTGAAATTTTTGCGCCCATGCTGTTGAGCATTTTACACAATTGCTGAATGTACGGTTCGCAAGCTGCATTGTAAATGGTGGTGATGCCTTTCGCCATTACGGCTGCCATAATAATATTTGCAGTTCCTGTTACAGAAGCCTCGTCCAGCAACATATAACAGCCTTTTAAGTTGGAAGCTTCTACTTTATAAAATTCATCTTTTGCATCGTAAATAAATTTTGCACCTAATTTTTCGAAACCAATAAAATGAGTATCCAATCTTCTACGACCGATTTTATCTCCACCTGGGCGCGGGATATAGCCTCTTCCAAAACGAGAAAGCAATGGACCAACAATCATAATAGAACCTCTGAGTGCCGCGCCTTTCTTCTTAAATTCGGCTGAATTGAGGTATTCGATGTTTACATTATCTGCCTGAAACGTAAATGTTTCGTGCGCGGTATTTTCCACTTTTACGCCCAAATCGCGCAATAAATCAATCAGTTTATTGACATCTACAATATTTGGAATATTGCTGATGGTTACTTTTTCGGGCGTCAGTAAAACAGCGCAAATAACTTGCAATGCCTCATTTTTAGCGCCTTGTGGAACTAATTCTCCTTTTAATTTTTTTCCTCCATGTATTTCAAAACTGCCCATCGAAAAAATTTTTTCGCAAAATTATTTTTAAAATTTACGTCTGTTATTATTATTGTTGTTCCGATTGTTCTGATTATTGTTGTTATTCTGATTATTATTATTTTGAAAATTGGAATATTGTTTTCCATTATTGCTCTTCATGCGTGTTTTCTTTTTTATTCCGGAAGCAGCGGCAGCAGCGGCATTTTTCGCAAGTACCTCTTCTGTTTTAATCATTTTAGAAGTGTCCTTCAAATCTAATTTTCCGCCAGAAAGTTCTTTTAAATGATTGACAATTGCGGAATCGCTTACGCTGTCAATGTTCCAAGTCAAATATGATTTTTTGAGAATGTTGGCTATCAACTGCGTGAAATATTCCTTTTCAGGACCTTCTTCAAATTCTTTTCCTTTCGCTATTATGCGTTCAATATTTTTTCCGTAATGTTTATAGCGCATATTTCCAGCAGGATACGCCACTTTTTCGGGTTTAGAAATAAAAGTTTCGCGCGTTGGTTTCGGAAAAGGAGAATCCACATCCAATTTAAAATCAGAAATAATAAATAAATGATCCCACAATTTGTGTTTAAAATCAGCTACATCACGCAAATGTGGATTTATTTGTCCCATTACAGCAATAATCGCTTTCGCATTTTTATTGCGCTGTTCGCGGTCTTCAATGGCAACGGTTTGATCAATCATTCGCTGAATGTTTCTGCCGTATTCAGGAATAATCATTTTTGGGAGAGAGGTATTGTAATCCATTTTTTTAATTTAATTTCTCCAAAAGTAGCTGAATTTAGCGAATTGGCAAAATAGGAGCTACGCCTAATCCCTCCTCTCACGCAATCCTTCGTTCTTCGCTCTTCTATTTCTGTTTTTTCTTTCTTCAAATCCCAGATTTAAAAAAATAATATATTTGTAATATATTTAATTCGAAATCTTTGAAAAAAACACTGAGTTTTTTTTTACTTGTCTTGTTTTTGTTTAACGTTGGCGGATTTTATGTAGCCTACGTGGTGCTGCATAAACAAAATCAAAAAACATTTTTTTCGCTCGTTCAAAAAAATAATTTTTCGAAATTCAAAACGCTTCGTATTTCAAACGAAGAAATGGAAAACACTTCCGTTTTTCAGAAAAAAAATTCCGATGAATTTCGCTACAAAGGAAAAATGTACGACATCGTGCGCCAACATAAAACAAAAAATGAAACTGTTTTTTATTGTTATGAGGATGAAAACGACAGTTCCTTATCGACTGCATTGACAAACCAAATTAATAATTTCGTTCATTCGAACGACACGAATAACACTCAAAAAAATAATTTTCTGAATAGCTTTTTCAATAAATTATATTGTACGCATTCGCGGATTTTGAACACTTTTTTTCCTGGAAAAATAGGCTTCGAAAAAATATTTTTTCAAGCAGAATATAATTCTCCTCACGGGAAAGTCCCCGTTCCTCCGCCTAAATACATATTGGTTTAGTTTTATTTAAAAAAGAAATTCGCCCATTTGGCAAATACCTTTTTACTAAATTTTTGTTTGCACGATTGGAAAAATCAGCAAACGAGTATGTTATTTAAAAAAATAAATTTATATGAAAAAAATATTCATGTTTTTGCTGTCTGTTTCATTTATCAATGCAACAACGGCACAAAATACACTTACCGGAACGGTGAAAGATAGCATCAGCGGGATAACTTTGCCAGGTGCAACTATTTACATTCCTGATTTACATATTGGCGCTTCTTCAGGAGCAACAGGAGAATACTTCTTAAAAGACATCCCGAAAGGAACCTACATCGTGGAAACACATTTAATTGGATACGGAACCGAAGCGTTTTCCATCAAAATTGAAGGAACTACTACGCGGAATATTTCACTTCTGCAATCGTATGTGGAAGAAACAGAAGTAGTTGTTACAGGCAATTCGGCAGCAAGCACTTCTTCGAAAACACCACAACCAACTACGGAAGTAACCAACGAATACCTCAATGAAAATGCCTCTACGAATGTGATAGATGCTATTTCGAAAGTACCTGGAGTATCTGCCATGACGGACGGACAAAGTATTTCAAAGCCTGTTATCAGAGGTTTAGGGTATAACAGAGTATTGACGGTTAATGACGGTGTGGAACAAATGGATCAGGCATGGTTTGATGAGTTTGGGATTGAAGCAGATCCGGATGCAGTAAACCGTGTAGAAATTTTAAAAGGTCCCGCTTCCTTGGCGTACGGCTCCGATGCCATTTCTGGAGTTGTAAATTTGATTCCAGAACAAGCTCTGCCGGAAGGACAGAAAGAAGGCGATGTGTTGTTTAATTACCAAACCAACAACGGACTCATTAACAATATGGTGCATTTGGCAGGCACAAGCAACGGGATTTCCTGGAGCGGGCGCGTAGATAATATTATGGCGCATGCTTACCAAAATGCTGCAGATGGTTATGTATTAAATTCTCAATTCAGTAATTTTAATGCAGATGGAACTATCGGACTTCATCGTAAATGGGGATATTCCCAAATTCACGCCAGCTATTTTGATATGGCTACTGGAATTGTAGATGGAACAAGGGATTCTGCAAGCGGTCAAATGGAAAGAGCATTGGCGTATCCTGATTTGAACGGAGGAGCGCCTTCGTACGAACTTCCTACTCATCAGGAACAAACTTCTTATACTCCTTTTGTCATTAACCAACGAATTCGCCACAGCAAAGTAGTTTGGGACAATAGTGTTGCCGTAGGCAGCGGACGTATTGCCGGAATTTTTTCGTGGCAACACAACCAACGCCAAGAAACAAATGACCCAACCATGCCGAATACTCCAGATATTTATTATAATTCCAACGCAGCAACGTATGATCTGCGTTATATTTCTCCACAAATGGGAGACTTTAATATTTCGGGAGGTGTGAACGGCGCGTATCAACAATCCCAAAGTTTAGGTACTTTGATGTTGATTCCAAATTATAATTTATTTCAAATAGGTGCTTTCGCTATTGCGAATGAACAAATCGGAAAATTCGTTCTTAGTGGTGGATTACGTTACGATACGAGGACATTTAATGGAATAGATCATTGGGTAGATTCAACACAAAACCCTGTTCCTGAAAACACTCCAGGTGGAATTCACGAATTTCAAGGATTTACTTCCAACTTTAGCGGAATATCCGGAAGTTTTGGTGCAGTTTACAACGTTTCAAAAAATATTTTTTTGAAAGGCAATATTGCACAAGGGTACAGAGCACCAAATGTGGCAGAATGTGGTGCGAATGGAGTACACGATGGCACGGTAGTGTATGAATTGGGAGACCCAAATTTGAAACCAGAAACAAGTTTGGAAGAAGATTTTACTTTTGGAATCAACTCAAAAGACATCGGTTTCGAAGCGGACGTATTCAATAATAGCATTAGCAGTTTTATCTATGCACAAGGATTGCAAAGCAAAATTGCTGGGACAGGCGATTCTATTAATAATTCGCTAAATGCAGCCGGATTGGGCGCTGCTCCAGTGTATAAATACACACAAGGGAGTGCCAATTTGTATGGTGGAGAAGTTAGTTTAGACATCCATCCATCCGCTATGTCGTGGTTGGATTTAAACACTACTTTGAGTATGGTAAGCGGAGGTTTAACAAACGCTCCGGATTCCATCAAAGTATTGCCATTTGTGCCTCCTACACGCATCACTTCGGAACTTCGATTCCACATCAAAAAAATTAGTTCTAAAATAAAAGATGCGTATCTGAAAATTGGAATGCAAGATTGCTTCCAACAAAATAGTATTTATCAGCAATACGCCATTTACAACGGACTAAACACTGCCAATAGCCCATTGGTATATGCCGCCAGCAAAGCCGCTACAGCGGGATATGTATTATTTAATGCAGGATTCGGAGGCAATATTCAGCACCAAGGACATTCGATTTGTCGCTTATATCTGAGTGTTAATAATATTTTTAACACCGTTTACATGGATTACATGAGTCGTTTCAAATATTATCCAGTAAACAATACCACCAACAGAGTGGGTGTTTTTAATATGGGAACAAACGTCAGCATAAAAGTGATTGTTCCGTTTAATTTTTAAGTTAAAATTTTATTTTTGGGGAAAGGCTTTCAGAATATATTCTGAAAGCCTTTCTTTTTGCTAATTTTTCCGCAACACGTTTGTTGAATTGGCTTGTGCAGTAGGCGTAATAACAATATCGTTAATATTTACGTGTGCCGGACGAGTAGCTGTCCAGAAAATTGTTTCGGCAATATCTTCCGCAGTTAGCGGATGAAAACCTTTGTACACATTTTTTGCGCGCTCTTTATCTCCGTCAAATCGGACCATAGAAAATTCTGTTTCTACTAAACCAGGCGCGATGTTCGTTACTTTAATTCCTTGGTTCAACATATCAATTCGCATCGCTTTCGAAAGCGCGTCCACCGCGTGTTTGCTGGCACAATACACATTTCCATTCGCATACACTTCTTTGCCCGCGATAGAAGCAATATTGATAATATGTCCCGCTCCATTTTTTATCATCAAAGGCGCTACTTGCCGCGTTACATAAAGCAATCCTTTCACATTGGTGTCAATCATTCGCTCCCAATCATCAATAGAACCTTCCTGAATGGAACTGAGACCGGCTGCTAAACCAGCATTATTAACAAGCACAGAAATATTTTTCCATTCAGGCGGAAGATTTTGAATCGCATTTTCCACTTCACTTAATTTTCGCACATCAAAACAAAGTGAAATTGCTTGCACTTTGTAAAGCGATTTTAATTCGTTTTCTATTCCGTGCAAATAGTCTTTTCTGCGACCAGTAATAATTATATTGTATCCGTTTTTCGCGAATAATTCGGCAGTTGCTTTTCCTATTCCTGCTGTTGCGCCTGTGATAAGTGCTATTTTCATAATTTTATTTTTTAGTTTTTTGAATCTGTTAAATCTGAAAATAATTTTAAAATACTATTTGGATAATTTATTTTAGGCATTTTTATAGCAGGATTTGTTTCATCGGGTTCTCCATTTCCTGCTAATTGAAAAAGATAATATCCTTTAACTGTTGCGCCTTTTTCCCAAAGCAAACTCTGGTCCCAAAAATCTTTCTCCTGCAAATTATATCCTAAATTTTCCAGCACATAACCACCTTCTCGAGCACCAGAAACGTAGTCTAATCCATATTTTTTTGATCGTCTCTCCAAATCCCATCTAACTTCTCCTCCATATTTTGTTGTATCTAAATTTTTTGAATAAACGTCAGCTGGACAACTATATTTCATACTTCCAAAATAATATTGCCCCATAAGGTTAATCACTTCCGCTTTTGAAGAATAACAAGATACCGTATAATTACAAAGAGGATACAAATTCCATATCTCATTACTATCATTCCTGAATCCTATTATTGCCGTCCCTCCATAAACAGTGTCGCCAGAAGCACCACAAAGTTTATTTACATCGGCAGCAGGATTTTTCTTATCATAAATAACTTTTGTAGCTATGTTGGGTTCTTTATCAATTATCCAAACAATTATTTTTTTCTTGTCAGGGCTGTAAAATGTGCCGCCAAAATAGTACTTAACTTGCGAATTTGAAATTTCGTACATTTCTGAATAGCTACCAAATCCTGGACTATTACTATCAACCCACAGCTTTATAGTGTACATGATACACAAACTGTCTCGGTATTCTATTTTTTGAGTTCGCAGGTTATCATAGGTGTTTATTTTTGAGGTAGTACAATTCATTAAACTTATGCCAAAACACAAGTAAAAAATAAATGGAATAGAGCAGAAAAATATTTTTTTCAAATTTTATTTTTTAGATAATCTTGTTTTGATGGCAAAAAAAATCAATAAACAAAGTTAGAAAAACAAAAATGATTTTTTTACTTCTTCTTTCTTTTGTCATAAAACAAATGAAAGAAGCAAAGAAAAATTCAAGGCTTGGATTCCTCATTTCATTTTAGCTTCCTGAAAGCTATTCGTTGGGCGATTTCCTCACATGTTCGGAACTTCCCAATCTCATCACACTTTCATTTTACTAAAATTTTATTCGCAATCCGATGCCGTAAAAAAATGGAGAATTAGAAATTAAGAATTTAGAATTGAAAAGGGGCATTTTATTGTTTTCATTTAGCTTTCAAGTAAATGTTTTTAGCCAGGGCTTTTGTAAGCAGCCTTGTTTGAATCCGCTTTTTGCGGATGAGTTTGGCTGCGTGGAAAAACATTTATGTGGAAATCTTGGAAAAGAATAAACAGCCTTGAATTTTTGGTTCTTTTTTTTCAAGAAAAAAGAACGAAGAAATAAAAATTTACCGCTACTTTCGTTTGAAAAATTATTTTTCTTGCAGCCAATTTCTAAAAAACGAATTCTTGTTTGTCCGCTCGATTGGGGACTTGGACACGCAACGCGTTGCATTCCGATTATTCGTTTTTTGCAACAAAAAAACATGGGAGTAATTATTGCTGCCGATAAAGCTCCGCTGGAATTATTGAAAAAAGAATTTCCCGATTTAGAATTTATTCGTTTTTCAGGTTATGAAATTACGTATCCTGACAAAGATTTTATGGTTTTGAAAATGCTTTCGCAGATTCCTAAAATAATCAGAAAAATAAAATCAGAACACGCACAACTCGAAAAAATAATTTTTAAAAACCGCATTGACGCTGTTATTTCAGATAATCGTTACGGTTTGTGGACGAAAAAAATTCCAAGCGTTTTTATCACACATCAATTAACTATTCAAACTCCTTTCGGAAAAAAAGCACTTCGAAAAATTATTTTTTCATACCTCCAAAAATACGATGAATGTTGGATTCCGGATGTGGCAGAAAAAAATAATTTATCAGGAAATTTGTCGCACGGAATTGATTTACTTCCGAATATTTATTTTATCGGACCGCTTTCACGATTTGAAAAAAAGCCTTCTGAAAAAATAATTTTTCAGTACGATGTAATGGTAATTATTTCTGGTCCGGAACCGCAAAGAACAACTTTCGAGCAACTAATTTTTGAACAATTAAAAAATACTTCTCTAAAAGCAATTGTTGTTCGCGGAATCCCTGAAAGCACTGAGAAAATAAATCTTTCAGAAAATGTAAAAATCTTTTCACATTTGAATTCTGAAGAAATGCAAAGCTATATTTCGGCTTCCGAAATAATTATCAGTCGTTCGGGATATTCTACAATTATGGATTTAGCACGACTTGAGAAAAAAGCTGTTTTAATTCCAACGCCTGGACAAACGGAGCAAGAATATTTGGCGAATTATTTATCCGCTCAAAAAATTATTTTTTCGGTCGAACAAAATAAATTTAATTTACAAAATGCGATTCTCGAAGCTTATAAAACAAAAGGTTTTACGTCCTCTGAAAATTATTTTTTGTTTGAAAAAGTGCTGGGTACTTGGCTTGAAAAAATATTTTTTTGACGCTCTTTTTTCCACTCATAAAAAAGGATTCCACTTACGCTGAGGTATTCGGTAATCAGCAAAATAAGATTGTCGTGCACCGGAAAATAGTTGTACGAAAGATAGGATAATAACGCAAAAAGTGACCATACAAAAACAAAACGATACGGAATAAAAACGCTCAATGCCAACAGTAAAATAAAATCGGCAGGACGAATAGCTGCGGAAAAAATAAGGCAAATAAGAAAGCCGAAAAAAATATTTTTCAAAACCGAAACATCCTTTTTTTCTTGTTGATTGAAGGTGAAAAAAAGCAAAGACAAAGCGCCCATTTCGAATAAAATTAATCCTGTTTGAAAAGATGTAATACTGTTTGTTAGCAAGCCCTGTAACCAATAAACTATTTTGTAACTCGCGCTGTTAAATTCTCCAATAGCGAAAAACCCTGTTGCATTGAACCGGAGTAAATGAATTAATTTTCCATCTGCTAAAAAAGGAAAAAATAAAATTGCTAAGAGTGCAAAAAAGAGTGTCAAATAAATAATTATTTTTTGAATATTTAGACGCGGCAATAAAAAGAGTAATGGCAGTAAGAAAAGTAGATTACAAGCCGCAGCTAAAGCCAAAGACAATGCTGAGAAAATATTTTTTTGACAAAGGAAAAGCCACATCGAAACTATTAAAAAAAAAATAGGAATTATTTCTAACTGTACATTTGAGTACAACTCAAAAATAACGAGAGGGTTGAGTAAATACCAGAAAATATTTTTCTCGGAGAGTTGGAAAAAGTGCAATATTTTCAACATAAAAAACACGCTGCCGATTTCTGCGGTGGCAATTAACAAGCGCCAAAAAATTATTTTTTCAAACGTGTTCGTGCCAAATATTTTTTCTGCGAAAGTAAAAAAATATTGTAAAAAAGGTCCGTAAGACGTGTAATTATTGGGCGAATTAAGCAAAGAAAAAAAATCATAATCTACGCCGGCAGTAACAGAATTTCCAGTGTTTATGAGAAAGCTCGGCAAATAAATAAATGGATTAATGCCGTGCGAAAATAATTTTCCGTCCCACACAAAACGCGTAAAATTGCTAAAAAGAGAAGGTTCGAAAAAGCAAAAACACAATCGCAAAATGATTGCTAAAAAAATGCCGTAAGAAAAATAATTTTTCAAAAAAATATTTTTCAAATACATCATTTAGTTGTTCATTGTCCGCTGATCGGTAATTCCGTTTATGTTAAGCGGGATGAAAAAAAACTCTAAAGCATTGCGATGTGATTTGGCAACATGACGCGCGTAACTGTCCAAACTACGGTGAAAAACTTCTGCATAATCGGGACCTAATTTAAGTAGGAGACCGTTAACCTGAGTTAATTTTTCGCGTAGTATTTTTTCGCGTTCATCATTTCCTTTTGGTAATTTTTTATCGAACGCTTCGAAATTGCGGGTAAAGTGTTTGTCCACTTCTACATAATATTCATGCAACACAGGGTCGGAAGTAAAAGTGCGTAAATGAGCTAATTTAATGGCATCTGCTTTTTCTTCCTCAAAAACTTCGTGGTCGGAACTGGCTGCCAATAACGAAACGAATACAGTTGCATTGAGAAGTAGTTCTTGCTCGCTTGCCGTTAATTTTTCAAATTTTGCTATCATAATAATATATTTTTTCTAAAGTCGAATTCTAATTTCAAACACAAAGATATTACATTCGGCAGATGAATGAATAAATTAAGGATTTTTAACGAAATTTTTATTCTTGATTTTTCTTTTTCACCATTGTTAAAATAGTAGCAATGGCAACGGTTTCATTCGTTTCGTCGTACACATCCACCAAAAATTTTACAATTCCTTTGGCAATATCTTCCGGATTTTTTTTCTCTTGATCGGTTTTTTCTTTTACGGTAAGCCTCACTCCTATTGTCATTCCGGGATATACAGGTTTTGTAAAGCGGCATTCGTCCAAACCGTAATTTAATAAAACCGGACCTTTTTTCCCATCTACAAATAATCCGGCAGCAGCCGATAAAATAAAATAACCGTGAGCAACGCGTCCAGTAAATATAGTGCCTTCCAGAGAAGTTGCATCTGTATGAGCATAAAAATGATCCCAACTTACGTTGGAAAAATTTACAATATCTGCTTCGGAAATAGTGCGTTTCGCAGTAATCAACGTTTCGCCAATTTCCAAATCTTCAAAATATTTTTTGAACGGATGAATGTCTTTCTCGATGTATTTTCCACCGTATTGATAATTGTTCAACACATTGCTAATTGTAGTCGGAGAACCTTGAATGGCGGTGCGTTGCAAATAATGAAACACGCCTCTTTTTCCGCCCATCTCTTCTCCGCCGCCTGCTCTGCCCGGTCCGCCATGAACCAACAAAGGCATCGGAGAACCATGCCCAGTGCTTTCTTTGGCACAATCACTATTTAAAATTAGAATTCTACCGTGCATGGATGCTGCGCCCAGCACGTATTCTTTTGCAATCGTATCATCGCCAGTAATGATGGAACTTACCAAAGAACCTTTGCCCATTTTTGCCAATTCAATTGCTTCTTCCGTATTTTTATAAGGCATAATTGTACTCACCGGACCAAACGCTTCGATGCTGTGACAATCGGTATTTTTAAATGGATTTTTATTCAGAAAAATAATTGGCGACATAAACGCACCTTTGTTTTTATCGGCACCTGTTACTGTGAAATTTTCCAAATCACCGAAAATTATTTCTTGTGATTTTTTCAGTTGTAAAATTTTTTCCGTTACTTCTTTTACTTGCGCTTTTCCTGCCAAAGCGCCCATTCGCACACCTTCTACATTTGGATCGCCAATAAGAGTTTGCGCCAAACGCTTGCCCAGTGCTATTTGTACGTCCTCTACTAATTTTTCAGGAACCATTATTCTGCGAATGGCGGTACATTTTTGTCCGGCTTTGGTGGTAATTTCGCGTTGAATTTCCTTAATAAAAATATCAAATTCGGGCGAACCCACTTTCACGTCAGTGCCGAGAATACTGCAATTCAGCGAATCGGCTTCCATATTAAACGGCACCGATTCTTCTAACAATCGCGGATGTGCTTTCAACATTTTTCCGGTACTTGCCGAACCAGTGAATGTTACAATATCTTGATTCATCACGTGATCTAAAATTCCATTCGCGCTTCCGCAGATGAGTTGTAATGCGCCTTCTGGCAGAATATTAGAAGCGATAATTTCTTTCACCACCGCTTCCGTTAAAAACGAAGTAATCGTAGCTGGCTTTACCACCGCAGGAACTCCGGCTAATAAATTAACCGCAATTTTTTCCAACATTCCCCAAACAGGAAAATTAAAAGCATTGATATGAATGGCAACACCTTCTTTCGGCACACAAATATGATGACCGATAAAAGTTCCGTTTTTAGAAAGTTTCGCTACATCGCCATCGGCACAAAAAGTTTCGTCTGGAAACTGTCTGCGCAAGCTGGCGTACGAAAATAAATTTCCGATTCCGCCTTCAATATCCACCCAACTATCTACGCGTGTTGCGCCTGTTGCCCAACTTATTTTATAGAAAATCTCTTTTTTGTTTTGCAAGTGCATCGCCAATGCTTTCAACATTCTGCCGCGTTCGTGGAAAGTCATTTTGCGCAATTTTGGTCCGCCAGTTTTGCGCGCATAATTAAGCATTGCGCCAAAATCAATCCCTTTGCTTCCTGCTGTGGCAACAAGTTCTCCGTTAATGGCATTGTAAAGTGCTTGTCCTTCGCCTTCTCCAGAAATCCATTTTCCTTCTATATAATTTTGCAGTTTCATTTTGTCGAGATTAAAAATTATTTTTTTGATTCATCAAAAGTAAGAAACTGTTTAAAATGTATGGAATAATAAATTTTAGGGCGCGGAAGTCTGTGTGGGAATAAAAAAGGGTTTGAAAAATTAATTTTTCAAACCCTTTTTAAGAAATAAAATAATTAGCACTTTTTATTTTCCACCGAACCTGAAATTAACACCACCAGCTATAAAATAAGGAGAACCAATAGCCGCCTCTGCATTCACACCAATAAGCGGGGTGAAAAAATAACGCACGCCGAAAAGCACTTGAGGAGCAAATAAGGTTTTAATTCCAACACCATAATTGTTGTAGTTAGGGTCTGTGTTTGTAGTAGAAGCAGACCAATTTGTAAAGCCCAAACGCACGCCGAAATAAGGATCAAAATCTTTATTTTCTCCAAAATGGAACAATGCCCTTACCGCATAATTCATACGTGTAATTTTGTCTGACCACGAGCTTTCATAAACAGTCTGTCCGTTGGAATTCGTATATGTATAGCTCGAATTTGTATAGCTGGACGAAAACGATTGATAGGAAAAGGCGCCACCTAAACTAAATTTATCACTAATGCCATAATCATACATTGCTAAAATAGCAGGAGTGCTGGATAAATTACTATTCCCATTTGACGAAGCAATGGTAAACAAAGAGCCGACTAAACTTTGACCTGCACCAACAGTAACAACGGATTGTCCAGCTTCTTTTTGTGCGTTTGCCTTTTGGCTTCCAAATAAGGAAAAGCAAGCAATCGCAACTCCAATAAATAAAGAGGATGTTTTTTTCATGTTTTTCGTTTTAAGTTAATAATTGTTTTATATTCAAAATACAATTATACAATAAATATATTTATATACCTCTTTTGCCAGTTATTTTTTGAGAAAATGAATTGACTAAGCAACTGAGTGTTTTACCTCGAATCTGAATAAAGCTTAAATTAGCTCCATTTCTTTACAGGCTTGCTCAGCAGCCATTTGTTCGGCGCGCTTTTTTGAAAAATGTGTTCCGCTGCCTTTAATTTCGTTTTCAATAATTAAGTGCACCAAAAATTCTTTTTCGCGTGCCGAATTTTTTTCTTCAACAACTGTAAATTTAGCTTCCTTTTTTTCTTTTTGCGCCCATTCAATTAACCGACTTTTAAAATCGGTTTCGGTGTGTTCCATGTCATCCATGTCCACATGCGGTTGAAGGATCCGTTCCAAAATAAATTTTTTGGTGAAAATATATCCTTTGTCTACGTAAATGGCGCCAATCAAGGCTTCGAAGGCATCACCATAAATGGAATAATTTTTTGGATGATTGTCTAAATTACTGGTAACAAGATTGTTTAATCCCATTTTTACTGCCAATTTATTGAGATGTACGCGACTCACCATGCGAGAGCGCATTTTGGTTAAAAAACCTTCGTCTTTAAATGGAAATAATTGAAAAAGATAATGTGCTACAATCGCGCTAAGTACAGCATCACCGAGGTATTCCAAGCGTTCGTTGCTGTCTTTTACACCTTCTTTTATTTCTTTAGCGACAGAACTGTGGCGCAAAGCTTGTTCGTAAAGCGCTAAATTATCAGGATAAAACCCAAGCACGTTTTTAAGCGATCGAAAAATTTTTTTTTCGGATGGAGAAAAAGAAAAAACGAATTTCAGTAATGGAAACAATTTTTTAGCGGCTGAATTTCTTTACAATCACAGAAGCATTGTGTCCTCCAAAACCAAAAGTGTTGCTTAATGCTGCACGTACTATGCGTTTTTGAGGCGTATGAAATGTGAAATTCAATTTCGGATCAAATTCCGGGTCGTCTGTGAAGTGATTAATGGTCGGAGGAACAATATCGTTTTTAACTGCCATAATGCAAGCAATGGCTTCGATTGCTCCTGCAGCGCCCAATAAATGACCTGTCATGGATTTGGTGGAACTGATGTTTAATTTATACGCGTGTTCTCCAAAAACTTTCAAAATCGCTTTCGATTCAGCAATATCTCCCAGCGGAGTAGAAGTTCCGTGAACGTTTACGTAATCAATATCGGCAGGTGTTAAACCAGCATCCGACAAGGCATTTTTCATTACATTAATGGCTCCCAATCCTTCTGGATGTGGCGCAGTGATGTGATGTGCATCTGCAGACATACCTCCGCCAACCATTTCAGCATAAATTTTAGCACCTCTATTTAAAGCGTGTTCCAATTCTTCTAAAATAATTGCGCCGCCGCCTTCTCCTAATACAAAACCATCTCTGTCTTTATCAAAAGGACGAGAAGCTGTTTGAGGAGAATCATTACGCTCGGAAAGTGCGTGCATGGCGTTAAACCCGCCAACACCAGCTTCGTTTACGGCAGCTTCGGAGCCGCCTGTAATCATTATATCTGCTTTGCTTAAACGGATGTAATTAAAAGCATCCGTCATGGCGTTGGTAGAAGAAGCACAAGCTGAAACAGCCGTAAAATTGGGTCCTCTAAAACCGTATTTAATAGAAATATGTCCCGAAGCAATATCGGCAATCATTTTAGGAATAAAAAACGGGTTGAAACGTGGTGTTCCATCGCCTTTTGCGAAATTAATACTCTCGTTTAAAAAAGTTTCTAATCCACCAATTCCCGAACCCCAAATAACGCCTGAACGGTCTAAATCCACTTTCGTAACATCAATGCCAGAATCGCGCATAGCTTCTGCTGAAGCCGCCAAACCATATTGTGCATACGGATCTAACTTACGGCCTTCTTTACGGTCGAAATAATTTTCAAGATTAAACCCTTTTATTTCGCACGCAAATTGCGTTTTAAATTTAGAAGGGTCAAAACGCGTGATACGCGCGGCGCCACTCACACCTTTAAGCAAATTGTCCCAATATTCAGGAACAGAATTGCCTAAAGGAGTAATTGCGCCAAGACCGGTAATAACTACGCGTCTTAACTCCATGTGTTCAGTAAGATTAACTTATTTTTTACGACTTTACGTTTGCTTCGATGTAAGAAATAGCTTCACCAACGGTGCCTATTTTCTCCGCTTGATCATCCGGAATAGCGATGTTAAATTCTTTTTCAAATTCCATAATCAACTCAACTGTGTCAAGTGAATCTGCGCCCAAATCATTGGTAAAGCTGGCTTGTGGCGTAACTTCTTTTTCGTCAACTCCTAATTTATCAACGATGATCGCTTTTACTTTTGTTGTGATATCTGACATTTTTTTTCCTTTTAATGGTTAAAATTTCGGTGCAAAGATAAATTTATAGCTCGAATTTCAAAAAAAAATTTTTTCGGACGTTTTTTCAGCCTTTTCGGCGATATTTTAATAGGATCTATTGAATCAATAAAAAAGATCGTTCAAAAAATAATTTTTCGAAGCACTTTTTTTCGAAAAAAATGGTCTCAAAAAAATAATTTTTCAAACAGGTTTTTTAGAAAGGATTCTATTTTTATTATTTTTGAGAAAAAGATTTAATATGCACAACTTCCTAAATTTTTGGACTGCTGGATTTATAATGACTATAGTCTCTATATTTAATGTTCGTTGGACGATGAAGAGTTATTGGAAAAATACATTTATGCAATATTATTATCCGACCAATTCATTCAATAACATACTTATAAGTGATACTATTAATCGTTCAGTTGTAGGGGCTTTTTTAGGATTCTTTTGCCTATCTATAGCTGTGGCTAAATCTTTATTTTCAACTGATTTTTTTTCGCTTTATTTTATTTTTACTATTTGTTTATTAATTCCTTTTGCTTTCACAATTGGACTTGTGCTTTTATTAAAACCCGATAATACAGAATATACAAATGAACAAAAAGAATTAGAACAAATGTTTATCAAATCAAATATAAAAGGAATTGCAATTGCGGTTGCTATATTATATTTTGCTGGGATATTCTTTTTATTTAAAAGTGGGTGGTGTCAGTAACACCCCAATTTGTACCAAATAATTTCTTTGTTCTTTTGTGTACAGAAAACCAAGGTTGAAAAAATAATTTTTTCGAACCTCTTTATCTATGTTCTTCTTTCTTTTGTCTTGAAAACAAATGAAAGAAGCAAAGAAAAATTTAAGGCTTTGTTTTTTCATTTTATCTTCCTGATTCTATTCGTTGGGTGATTTCCCCGCACGCTCGGAACTTCCCATCTCATCACGACTTCATTTCACTAAAATTTTATTCGAAACCAGATGTCATAAAAATTGATATTCAAAAAAATAATTTTTTGAATATCAATTTTTGTCCCCCGAAATTCCATACACATGCAATAATGTTTCGTTTGCTTGCATTTCTTTTTCGAACCGAAAATTTAATTTTTTCAGCAATTTAATGGAAGAACTATTTTCGGGAATTGTTGTTGCCAAAATATGCGATAAATTATGTGTGGAAATCAGATTGTTTAGAATTGCATCAGTAGCTTCGTAAGCATAGCCATTGTTGCAAAAATTTGGTAAAAAGGCAAAACCAATATCAGGATGTTCTAAATAATTCCGTTTGATAAAAGTAATGATTCCGATTTTTGTTTTTTTAGTTTTCAATTTCACCGTCCAATACGTAATTGTTTCATTGTCTATTATTCGTTGGATATACGCATTTGCAGCCTCTTCCGAAAATATATTTCGGTTTCCGATAAACCGAATCCATCCATCGGTATTCACTAATTCCAACATAAATTTTGTGTCGTTGAGCGATAAGGGCTCTATTAAAAGCCTTGCTGTTGTTACTGAAATTGCTGCGGACATTTTATCGTTTGAAAAATTATTTTTTTGAAGATGAAAAATTTAGTGCTCGAAAAAAGATTTTTTTAATGCACATCTAAGGGAAGCGGTGCTGGTCGTTTAAATTTTTGCAAATAGAGTAACGGAATGCAACACAACATAAAAACACCTACAAATAAATACACATCGTTGTACGAAAGTAGCATTGTTTGTTTCATTACCGTTCCTTCAATGGCTCCGCTTGTCATTTTTTGCGCAGTTAATGTGGAATAACCTTTCGCTATAAATCCATGTTGAATCATACTGTAACGTTGTATATATGCGTTGTTGTAAGGATTGATATTTTCTATTAAACGGTCGCGATGCAATGCCATACGATTAGTTAAAAAGGTTGTTATCAGTGCAATTCCGAAGGAGCCGCCTAATTGCCGCGCCATATTGTTTAAGCCTGTTCCTTGTCCGATTTCTTTTCCGCGTAAATCTTGAACTGCTAAAACGGTGAGTGGCACAAACAAAACAGCCATTCCAAGTCCGCGAACAATAAGAGGCCAGAAAAAATCAGTAGGTCCAGATTCGACAGTAGAACTTCCCATCAAATAAGAAAACCAAAAAAACAATGCCATCCCGAAAGTGGAAAGAATTTGCGCAGGGACACCTCTTTTTAGCATTATACCTACAAATGGCATCATACAAATAGTTGCAACTCCTCCCGGAAATAGTAATTCTCCCGTTTGTTGTGCAGAAAATCCCAATAAATTTTGACAGAAAATAGGGAACACAAAAACAGATCCGTACATCGCGAAACCCAACACAAAAGAAGTTGCCATGCCAATACTAAAACTTCGATGTTTCAGAATCTTAAAATTAACGACGGGATATTCGATGCTTAATTCGCGCCAGATAAAAAACAAACCAAACACAATTGCAGCAACTGAAAGCACAACAATATAAGCTGCGGAAAACCAATCGTCTTGCTCCCCGCGCTCCAACACTACTTGCAAGCTACCAATGGCAACAGCCAAACATAAAATTCCCCACCAATCGATTTTCGTTTTGGGCGCTCTCGATTCGGTATCTCGAATAAAAGTAACCACGCAAAAAGCAGCTACGGCACCAACTGGAATGTTTACATAAAAAATCCAAGGCCAAGAAAAATGATCTGTAATATATCCTCCAATAGTAGGACCAACAGTTGGACCGAAAACCGCTCCCAATCCAAATAAGGCGGTTGCCATTCCAATTTCTTCGGGAGGCCAAGCTTCCAACAAAATCGCTTGTGCAGTAGATAAAAGTCCGCCACCAGCTAAACCTTGACAAATTCTAAAAAAAATTAGTTGATTTAACGTTTCCGCGTGTCCGGAAAAAAAGGAAGCGATAACAAAAGCAATGATGGAAGTCAAAAAATAATTTTTCCGACCGAACGTATTTCCGAGCCAGCCGGACATCGGCAACACAATTACGTTGGCAACAACATAAGCCGTTACTACCCAACTTACTTCTTCTAACGTTGCGCCCAAATTCCCCATAATCTGCGGAAGCGAAACATTGACAATTGTAGTGTCAATCAGCTCGAGCAGCGCAGCGGTAATAACCGTAACGGTTACAATCCATTTCCGTATTCCAACTTCTGGCATTTTAAAAAGCTTTTTTTAAATCCTCCGTATTCAGTTATTCGGCATTAACCGAAATATTTACGCTCATCCCAGGACGCAACAATGCCATTTTAGCTTTGTCGGCATTAATTTTTATTTTAACAGGAATACGTTGTACTACTTTCACGAAATTTCCAGTAGCATTGTCCGGCGGAAGCAATGAAAATTTGGCGCCTGTTGCTGGAGAAAAATTAAATACTTCGCCTTCTAATTGCATATCAGGATACGCATCCACCTTGATATCCACTTTTTCACCCACCTTTAATTTGTCCATTTGGGTTTCCTTAAAATTGGCGGTAACATAAATATCGCTGTCGCTCACAATGGCAAAAAGCATTTGTCCGGGTTGAACCAATTGTCCCACTTGCACATTTTTTTTCGAAGCAATTCCGCTTGCAGGAGCCGTAATATCGCAATACGATAATTGAAGATTTGCGTAATCCACATTTGCTTGTTGTACCGCAATGTTGGTAGAAGTAGCATCCACTTGTTGTTGCACCGCTTGTACTTGTTTGTTGATGACAGACGATTGACTTTCAGTAGCTGCCAATTGTGCTTCTGCTGCTTCCTTGTCTGCTTTTACGGCATCAAATTGCGCTTGTGTAATGGAATGATCGTTTAATAAATTTTGATAACGATTAAAATCTTGCGTGGCTTTCCACACACGAACTTTCGCGGCAGCGATGTTATCCGAAACGGTAGGAATATTTGCTTGAGCCGATTCTACCGAAGCTTTCGAAACATTTACATTTGTTTTAGCAGCCGTCAATGAAGCATTCGCTTCTTCCACTCGCATCAAATAATCACGATTATCTAAAGTAACAAGTTCTTGTCCTTTTGTTACTTTTTCATTCTCTTGAAAATTTATTTTTTCAACGTATCCGCCGGCGCGAGATATCACAGGAACCAAATCGCCATCAATTTGCGCATCGTCTGTATCAATGTGTTTTTGAAGATATAAATATTCTTTCACCCCAAAAATAAGGGCTGTTAGCAATACCAATCCCAATATTATTGGCATCATTTTTTTAGGTGAAACTTTCTTCTTTGCTGTTGCTTCCATTTTTGTTTTTTTATTGATTACTTAATACTCCCTATTGATTTTAAAAGTTTGTTGTAAGCGATTTCTGCATCGGCTTGTGCCGTTGCGAGTGCTATTTTTGTTTGATACAATGCAACATCGGCATCCAATAAATCCGACAATAAAGCCACGTGATTATCAAATTTCGATTTTACAATGCGATCATTTTCGGTAGCTTGTTCCACCGATTTTTGCAACACCGTTATTTTTTCTTGTGTTTGTTGATACTCCACAAAACCAGTGTTTACTTCCATTTTTATTCCGTCCGAAATTTGATCTTGTCCTTCTTGTATTTCCGCCAATTGTGCTTTTGCAACCTCCAATTTATTTTTTGTTGTGTACAGCGAAGCAATGTTGTAAGACACATTAATTCCTACGTTCCAAGCCGAAATAAATTGATCGGTTGCTGGAATAAAATCGCTGGTTGGGTTGATGTAATTATAACCCAAACCAAGTCCTACCGAAGGATAATACACACTTTTAATCATTCCGATATTGGCTTGTGCCGCTTTCAGTTGCAAATCAGAGGACTTTAATTCGCTTCTTCCGTCCATCGCATTTTGCAAATAATTGGCAAAGGGCGAAATTGTTTTTGCAGATACAGCAATAGTGGTATCAATGGAAATATTAGTGCTATCGGGCAATCCAATCATTAAATTAAAATTGTAACGAATAATTTTGAGCGTATTGTCAACGTCCATTTCCGAAAGTTGGATATTGGATTGTTGCAATTCTACTTTCAATAAGTCGTTGCTGGTTGCCAATCCTTGATTCAAAAAATCTTGTACTTCTTTTACCTGTTGCGCAGTTTGATCAAGGCTTTGAGAAATTACTTTTTTGGAGGCTTCCATTTTGTAGATGTTGTAATAGGCTTCCACGATGCTGAAAATAAAATCGTTTTTATCTTTGTCTGCATCCATTTTTGCAGCCTGTTGCAAGTAATCCGCAGATTGACGCAAATATTTTAATTTGAATCCTTCAAATAGTCCTTCGTTTACAGACACAGATCCCATGTAAGCGTTAAAAATGCTCGGTTCCAGTGTAAACAAAGGATGAGGATTTCCGCCAAAAATTAATTCGAAAGGCGAAACCACATCATAACGCGAATATCCGGCATTCGCTTTTGCAGAAGGCAAGGTATAATCTTTGTCTTCTGCGGCTGTGGCAACGGCAGCAGCTATTTTTGCTTGCACCAATTTTAGTTGATGACTATTTTTTAGTCCTAATTGAATGGCATCGTTTAACGAAATTTGTTGCGTTTGTTGTGCGAACAAGGCGCTGCTAAACAAAATTCCGAGTACTGCCAAAAAATAATTTTTCATACGTACTTTAAAAATTGATTTTATCGAGTTCATTTTACTTGCTTTTTATATCTAAATGCGCTAACAGAATAGATTTTAAATGTTTTTTTAATCGTGGTTTTATTTTTTTAGTGTAGCTCGCATCATCCGAAAAATCAATGTTAGCAAGGCTACAATAAAAGGGCTTGGACATTGTAATTTGCGAAATAGCTCCAACAAGTGTGCTAATCGTCATTTCCACATCTATGTTTCGAAATACTTTTTTCTTTTGTCCGTCTAAAATAATTTTTCGGATTTCCTCCACATTTTTCATTTTAAAAGCAATTATTTTATCTCGAACATTTCCATCTTTTAATAAAGAAAGTTGGCGCGACATAATATTATGGATAGGCTGATTGGATAAAATTTTATCTACATATAAATCCACCACACGCTCTATCTTGCTTTTTGGATCCAATTGTTGGTTGGCATTTAATTCTTCTAATTTTTTGAATCCCTCCACACTTCTATATTCAATCAAGGCTTCCAACATTTTTTCCTTTGAGCCGAAATAATAAGAAATCATCGCTACGTTTACGTTTGCCTTTAGAGCAATGTCGCGCACGGAAGTTCCTTCGAAGCCTTTTTCGGCGAAAAGAACTTCGGCAACTTCTAACAATGCTTCTTTTTTGAGGGGCACTTCTTTCATAGCGGGCGCAAAACTAAACAAACGTTTAATTTAAACAAGCGTTTAGTTTTTTTATTTTTCGCCTTTTAGACGAATGAGGAGAAAAATCAGTTATTCCTTCAAAAACAAATCTGTAAACAATGTAACTTATTTTAAGAAAAATGTAATGTTTTTTAAAAGAGATACGGGCAAATTTGTAGTGTGTAAAGAATCCCTGTAGCATAAAGAACAGTCCAAATGATTGGGATAAATAAAGTCGAAATATAATTTATATCAAATAACTTAATCAAAAATAAAGCTAACAATGAAAACTAAAAGTTTATTTTCCGTACTCATATTTATAGTGATTTTTGGCACTGGTTTGTTAGTGTCTTATTCCTATAGTAACGCTTCAAATACTATAGAATGTGATATTATTGCAGTTTGCGCTTTTGTGCTTGCACTGATAATTTCATCCTCCATCCGAATTGCTGACCCATGGGAAAAAATGGTAGTGTTGCGCCTCGGTCAATTTCAATCACTCAGAGGTCCCGGATTATTTTTTATCATTCCTATCCTTGATACTATTCCTTATTGTATTGATACACGTGTTATCACCACTACATTTACTGCGGAAAAAACCCTGACAAAAGATACCGTGCCGGTAGATGTTGATGCTGTATTGTTTTGGAAAGTATTAGATCCCAAAAAAGCGGCTCTTGAAGTGGCAAACTATATTAGCGCGATTAGCTGGGCATCTCAAACTGCATTACGTGATGTTATTGGAAAAACGATGCTGTCTGAAATGCTTGAAGGTAGAGATAAAATTAGCAGTGTACTGCAAAAAATTATTGATGATCGCACGGAACCTTGGGGTATTAAAGTTAATTCTGTTGAAATAAAAGATGTTTTAATTCCGCCTTCATTGGAAGATGCAATGTCTATGCAAGCTCAGGCAGAGCGTGAACGACAAGCACGTGTAATCTTAGGCGATTCAGAAAGACAAGTTGCGGAGAAGTTTGCGGAGGCAGCTTTAACCTATGCAAATAATCCGGTAGCCCTCCATTTACGGGCGATGAATATGCTCTATGAAGGACTAAAAGAAAATTCAACTATTGTAATTGTTCCAAGCTCAGCAGTGGATACGATGCAACTGGGCAGCATGGCAGGATTAACAGCGTTGACCATGGGAATTGGGCAGGAAAAAATAAATAAAGAAAGTGATAAAACAAAGGCAGATAATGTCTAAGAAAGTATACAAAACAGGAAATGCTTTAAAGTAAAATTGTTCAGTATAACAGTTTTATTGAATGCTATCACAATTAGCAACAAAGATCTTGCGAATACAAGAGGCAACACGATTGTCATAACTAATTAAATTAAAGGGAATATGAAAGAATACAAATTATTTACGCCATTTACAGTTGGCGAAATAAAGGTTAAGAACAGGATTGTAATGTGTCCGCTTACCAGAAGCAGAGCTATTAGCAATATCCCAAATGAATTAATGTCCGAATATTATGAGCAACGTTCAGATGCAGGGCTCATTATAACTGAAGGCACCTCACCATCGCCTAACGGGCTCGGCTATGCACGTATACCAGGCATGTTTAGTAAAGAGCAAATTGCAGGATGGAAAAAAACAACTTTGGCAGTGCATAAAAAGGAAGGAAAGATATTTGTTCAACTTATGCATACCGGAAGAATAAGTCACGTCCTTAATATGCCGAAAGGTTCTACTATACTTGCACCATCGGCAATAAAAGCGGCAGGTCAAATGTTTACTGATACAAAGCAACTGCAAGACTTTCCTGTTCCAACAGAAATGACCATTAAGGATATTACTCATACAAAAGCAGAGTATGTAGATTCCGCTATAAATGCAATGAAGGCGAGTTTTGATGGAGTAGAACTACACGGCGCCAATGGCTATCTACTTGAACAATTCCTTTCGCCACAAAGTAATATGCGCAAGGATATTTATGGAGGAACTATTGAAAACCGTTGCAGGTTTGTTATTGAAGTTGTAGCAGCTGTTGCCGAAGCAATTGGAGAAGGAAGAACTGGAATTCGCCTATCGCCCTTCGGAGTGACAAATGATATGAAACCCTATCCTGAAATTGATGCAACTTATAAATACCTTGCCGAGCAGCTTAATAAACTGGGAATAGCCTATATACATCTTGTTGATCATTCAGCAATGGGTGCGCCTACAGTGCCGATGGAAATAAAAAAAGCTGTTAGAGAGATATTTAAAAACACTATTATACAATCCGGTAATTATGATAAGGAAAGAGCAGAAGCCGATATTGAAAGTGGATTAGCTGATCTTATCGCTTTTGGTCGCCCGTTTATTTGTAACCCTGATTTAGTTGAAAGATATAAACATGACTGGCCTGTATCAAAAGATTTACGGATGGATTTATTTTATACCCCTAACAAAGAAGGATATACTGATTATCCAATTTACGAGCCATTACTTGCTCCTATTGCCAAGTGAATCTAAAACTTAGAACATTCTAGTAAAAGGATTATTTTGCAATTGAAAAACGTGGGTTGAAAAATTATTTTTTCAATTCACAAAACCAAAAGCCCCGTGGACGCGAAGCTGACGTATCAGAGTTCTATTCTTTCAAATAAAAGTACACTGCTTTAGCTGACAAATATAATTACATTTTGAACACTATATAATGTTTAAGGGAAGTGCATTTCGTTGGTTAAAAAATGACAAGTAAAATCCATAATAATCTTGATGTTTTTTTGAATCCTGAGATGATAAACGTCATATACAATAGCAAGATATGCGTTACCTTTACCCTGAATTCAATAAAAAATAACTTATTCAAATAGGCTCTTGAATTGTTCAACAAATCTTTCAAATTAAAGATGCTGTGATATATGCAAGTTTTCTTTATTAATATACAATGCTATATAAATTAGATGTTTTTTCCTTTGTGAAACTAATCCTAAAAAAAACTATCTCATGAACACAAAACAATTTATACTTTCATCAAGACCAAAAGGCACACCAAGGCTTGATAATTTCAAACTCGAAGAAATAGATTTGCCTGAAATAAAGGAGGACGAAGTTTTATTGAAGAGTTTGTATTATTCAGTAGATCCATACATGCGAGGCAGGATGAACGATGCAAAATCGTATGTTCCACCGTTTCTGCTCAATCAAGCTATAGAAGGTGGGGTTATTGCAAAAGTTATTGAAAGTAAAACAAATAAATTTATAAAAGGTGATATCGTTGCAGGTATGTTACCTTGGCGCGAGCAAACCATTACACAAGAAAAAGGCTTACAAAAAATTGATCCTTCAATAGCTCCTATAAGTTATCATTTAGATATTTTAGGAATGACGGGCTTAACCGCCTATTTTGGCTTAATACACATAGGTAAACCAAAAGCGGGCGAAACAGTTGTTGTATCGGCAGCGGCTGGTGCAGTAGGTTTAGTAGTGGGACAAATTGCAAAAATAAAAGGTTGTCGTGTAATTGGCATTGCAGGATCTGATGAAAAAATAAAATTACTAAAAGAAAAATATGGTTTTGATGAAGCTATCAATTACAAAACTGTCGCCAACTTATCCGATGCTATTGCAGAAGCCGCTCCTAAAGGGGTTGATATTTATTTTGATGGAGTAGGTGGCAAAATATCCGATGCTGTTATTAGTAATATTAATTTTAATGCTCGTATTCCTTTATGCGGACAAATATCTCTATATAACACTACCGAAATACCAATGGGTCCTCGACTGCAACCTATGCTACTTACCAGAAGTGTATTAATGCAGGGCTTTATTGTTGGTAATTATAAAAATGATTTTCCGGAAGGCATTAAACAATTAACACAATGGGTAAAAGAAAATAAATTGAAATTTACTGAAACAATAATTAAAGGATTTGATAAATTACCGGAAGCCTTATTAGGCTTATTTAAAGGTGAAAATACAGGTAAAATGATTGTTGAAGCCTAAACTTATCAGCTTCCACCGAAATTAGTATCATTTAAATTTATAATTTTTATATCACAACCAACTGAAAAATAGCTTTAATTTGTTCTTAATTTAAAATAATATTCTTATGGATCCAGCTCATATACACTTACTGCTAAATCATTTTCCCATTGTTGGGTTATTAATTGTCTCCAGCATTTTGGCTTATGGCACGTTCAGGAAAAAACAGGAAGTTATTACTATATCTATGTATTTTTTAGTCATTATTGCCTTAATCACTATTGTTGTTTATCTAACGGGTGATGGGACAGCGCACATTGTTAAAATGCTTCCGGGTATAAACAAAACAGATATACATAATCACGATGAGGCGGCTGACAGCTTATTTTGGCTGGTAGAACTAACAGGGATTCTTGCTCTCGCGTATATTTATGTTGACTATAAGAAAATGAAATACACCACTTTCCTCATTCGGGCAACACTCCTCGTTTCAATTATTTCATTTATTGGAATGGCTTATGTCGGTTATCTTGGTGGGAAAATCATGCACAAAGAAATTGATTCAAATACTATAATTACGCCTACTACTACACAGCAAGATAGTATTAAATAATTTTTAGTTTCAGAACTCTTTTTAAACTACATCTATTTGAATTGAATTTTAGGATTCCTTTTAGCCAAAAGACATTCTAAAGGAATTATAAATGCACTTGAAAATTCTATTCTGTTCCTACCCTGTAAACGCAAAGCTGAAGGATTAGCTTTGTGCGTTGTGCTTCGTGATACATTAAACTTGTATGCTTTCTATCCAAAAAAGATCTTTTCTTTATCAACCAAAAGTGCAATTATTTTTTCGAAGCACAAAAAAACAAGCCCTCACACACATGTGCCTACGAGGCATAATAAGTTCAAAAGCTTTTTGTGCGTTGTTTGTTCACAAGCCTCAAATAGTTAATTGGTAGCCTAAATACCATTGCAGATTTGTATCACCGATAATACTTCGACCTATTGAAAACAATAAATGGTGATAATCATTAAAATCAATTACGGAACCAAGCCTAAATCTAAAGTCTCCCTTTCCTCCTATTTGGCTTGCTGTAACGTAATATGCTTCGCATCCAATACTTGTGGATTTTATAATTTGGTACTGAGTTTGGCAACCAACAAATTCATAATTTTGGTTTCCTTTACCTGGGTTTATCCAATATCCACCACCGCCATAAGAAGTCCACTTACCAATTGCTTTTTGAATCCATATCGGAATATAAATGGAGGTGTTGCCACTTCCGAGGTCTTTATTTGCATTGCCTGTCGGTAGTTCTATTAATGGGAAAACCCCTATTTGAAAACGTCCTGAATCTCTATTAACAAATCTAAACTTCATCCCTAATTCGGTATCGCCATATCCATAAGCAGATTTCTCTTTATCAGTAACATACGACATGGGAGTGATGATGTGTAATTGCACATTGTGAAATGGTCCATAATTTACTTCAATATGTGGAGCAGTACTTACTACCGTATTTTCATTGACAAAACCGACAGATGAACAATAGAATTCCCAATGATGGAAATCAACTGGTACTGGATCATCCGTATCATAAGGAGGTCCAGCCAATAATGATGTCGGAAAAAGAAACAAGGAGAATAAAACCAAATTAAGTATCTTCTTCATAAGAGATTACACTAAAAATATCCTATTAAAATTGTGTAAAGAATAGAAATTGTTATTCGTATCAGAGTTCTATTCTTTCAAATAAAAGTGGACTTCTTTAGCTGACAAATATAAATACATTTTGAATGGTCAGTTTCCAAAAAATTAATCCTATTTAATTAGCTATCCTGTATTATCAGAAAATTTGCATTTCTCTCTTTATCTTCTTCTTTTCGGAGTGCTAAAAACGCTCCTTTTGAAAGCACATCCCTAATGTGTGAATGATATAACTAATAGTATAGACTTATGTAAGGTTTATCAATTATAATGGAATCAACTTTGTCGAGTAATAATTCAGTTACAAATAAAACATAAAAAAATGGAAACTAAAAAAATTGAAAGCTGCATTGCCGCTTGTCAAAAGTGCGTTGACACTTGTGGTACTTGTTCAACAGAAAACAAAGGTAAAACTGGAATGGAAAATTCCATAAGACTTTGTATTGCCTGCAAAGATGCTTGTAGTAATTTAATCACTGCGAGTAAAAACGGTTCTGCAAATTTAGAAGCCCTTTGCAAAAAATGTGAAGACGCTTGTATTGCTTGTTCAACTGAATGTGAAAAGCATTCTGACATGCAGCATTGCAAAGATTGTGCAGCAGCTTGTCGCAAATGTGCGACAGAATGCAAAAGTATGCTTGCAGTAGCTTTATAAATAAAAATTATCGCACTTGCTCGAAAAATAGTTCAAGTGCGATAAATTTTATTTTGCTTCCTTTCTCTATCATTTTGTTGCAAACTAAACTCCTAAGAAATGGAAACTACAGCAGCGCCATTTAAAAAAGAAGAATCAAACCACTCTTCTAATGAGAACAAGAAAACGATGAAAGGTCTTGTTTATGGCGGACTCGAGAAAATAGAATGGAAAGAAATACCAAAACCTGTTATTGAAAAACCAACAGATGCCTTGGTGAAAATTTTAAAGACAACTATTTGCGGAACTGACTTAGGTATTCTGCATGGTAAAACTCCAACCTGTAAACCTGGTACCACATTAGGACATGAAGGCGTTGGTGTAATTGAAGAAGTGGGCTCATCGGTAAACAGCTTTAAAAAAGGAGATCATGTAATTATATCCTGTATAACATCTGATGGTACTTGTGAATATTGCAAGAAACAGATGTATGGTCATTGTGAAGATGGCGGCTGGATATTGGGTCATCTTATAAATGGTACACAAGCAGAATATGTACGTATTCCTCATGCTGATAATAGTCTTTATCCGATTCCAAAAGAAGCTGATGAAGAAGCAATGGTTATGCTAAGTGATATTTTGCCTACTGGTCATGAGATTGGCGTATTGAATGGATGTGTAAAACCAGGCGATACAATTGCAATTGTGGGAGCAGGACCAATTGGTATGTCAGTTTTACTTACTTCACAATTTTATTCTCCGGCTAAAATTTATGTTATTGATATAGATGAAAATCGTTTGGAATTGGCTAAAAAATTCGGTGCAACAGATAGTATCAATTCAGGAAAAGAAGATGCTGTTAAAAAGATATTAGCAGAAACGAAAGACGGTGTTGATGTAGCTATTGAAGCTGTAGGCGCGCCTGCCACTTTCGACATCTGTCAATCTATTGTTCGTCCAGGTGGACACATCGCTAACATAGGTGTGCATGGTAAGAGTGTGGATTTGCAAATTCAAAACTTGTGGATTCGTAACATCACCTTAACCATGGGATTGGTAAATGCAAACACAACTCCTATGTTATTAAAAACCGTTTCTTCAGGAAAAATAGAGCCGAAGAAATTAATAACACATCATTTCAAATTAGATGAAATGCTTCATGCTTATGAAGTATTTGGAAATGCATCAAAAGAAAAAGCAATGAAGGTCATCTTGACAAATTCATAAAATCAGGAGTTAATAATTTTCACGATGCGCGATGCGGGTTTTGTTTGCTATGACAAGTAAGTACTGAAAAAGCCGAGCTTTTAAGTTCGGCTTTTTTTATTGGGGGCTGTTTAAAATGTGTGAATAATGTAACTAATTCATTTTACTCTGTAACACTTATCAATACTTATCCGCTCATCTTTGCCATGTGAAAACAATTCACACCTGAGCGCCAGTAACGCATAACTAAAAAACAAAAAAATGAAAACTAAAATACTAACTAAATTAATTGTAGTTGCTCTGCTTTTAATTCCAATAATTAATTTCGGACAAGCTATTAATCTCGGTACCGCAGCAGATTTTGAACTCTTCACAACAAATGGCGCTGTAACTAATTCGGGTATTTCACAGATTACAGGAAATGTAGGTACGAACAACGGATCGAGTACTGGGTTTGGAAATGTGAATGGTGTTATGCATGATGGAGATGCAGCAAGTGCGCAATGTTCAACTGATTTGCTGAATGCGTATAATCAGTTAAATGCTACCACTCCAACTTTTTTTCCTGCACCTCTTTTAGGTAACGGAGACACGCTTACTGCTGGTGTGTATTCTATTTCCGCGGCAACAACACTTAACTTAAATCTTTATTTGAATGCACAAGGAAATCCGAATGCTGTATTTATTTTTCAAATTCAAGGCTCTTTTTCAACCTCTGCTGATTCAAAAGTAAAATTGATTAACGGTGCTAAGGCATGTAATGTATATTGGAAAGTGGAAGGCTTGGTAAGTATGGCGGCAGGAACTTTTATGAAAGGAACTATAGTTGCGAATAATGCGGCAATTAATATGAATACGGGCGATACTCTTGAAGGTAGAGCTCTTTCTACTGCAGGCTCTGTTACTGTTGACGGAGTACTTGCTTATACGCCGATTGGTTGCGGAAGTCCTTTACTAACGGGTCCTGCCTATCCTAACTTAGCTTCAACTGCTTGTTATGCGTTGTTTTCTGGTAACGGATCACTTACAAATACTGGCGTTACACATGTTATGGGGGATGTTGGAACAAATGTAGGTTTAACTACTGGCTTTACTCCCTTATTTGTAACAGGGACAATTCATTCAACTCCTGACGCATCTACAGCAATATGTGCAACAGATTTGGGGAATGTTTATACTTATTTGAACACATTACCTGCTGATATTGAGTTGTTGTATCCTGTACAGTTTGGAAGGAATTTAGTTTTAACACCACATACTTATATTATGAATGCCGCAACAACATTTACAGATTCTCTTTATTTGAATGCGGAAAGTAATGCGAATGCGGTATTTGTTATCAAGATAAATGGAGCACTTGCAACAAGCACTTATTCAAAAGTTATTTTGATTAACGGAACACAATCAAAAAATGTATTTTGGGTAGTGAATGGTGCAGTAAAAATAAATAATTATTCGGATTTCAATGGAACAATAGTTTGTAATAACGGTGCCGTTAGTTTAGACAAAGAAGCTACAATTAACGGAAGAGTTTATACAACGAGCGGGTCTTTTACTACTGATTCAATTAGCACTACAATGGCTCCTATTTGTACAGCAACTGGCGTTCCTGTAGTTGATAAAAAAGAATTGATTAGTGTTTTTCCTAATCCTTTTAGCAACCAAATTAACATTAAAAACAATTCCACACAAATCAATAAATGTGAATTTATAATGTATAATGTTCTTGGTGTTGAAGTAATGAATACACTTATTAATAATTCAAACACCATAATTGGAACTAATTCACTTCCTTCTGGTATTTACTTTTATAAAGTGATTCAAGACAATACTGTAATACAATCAGGCAAGCTGATTTCATTACAGTAAATAGATATCTATTCTAAAACATTGGAAAAAAAGCCGCTATTTAAAAATCTCGAAAATAACATTCGGTATTTTTAAATAGCGGCTTTTTTTCTGTTATATACTTAAAAATGAAAAACAAAAAATTAACTACTGCATCGGGCAGACCTTATACCGAAGATGAAAACACAATGAGTGTAGGAGTTCGAGGTCCATTGCTTTTACAAGATTATATTCTTCATGAAAAAATGGCTCACTTCAACCGTGAGCGAATTCCCGAAAGGGTTGTTCACGCTAAGGGAACGGGGGTATTTGGCACATTTACGGTTACAAATGATATTTCAAAATATACAAAAGCGAAACTATTTAATACAATAGGAAAACAAACAAAAGTGTTCGCTCGTTTTTCGATGGTGGGTGGTGAAAAAGGCAGCGCTGATAGCGAAAGAGATCCAAGAGGTTTTGCTGTAAAGTTTTATACAGAAGATGGTAATTGGGATTTAGTGGGAAACAATACTCCTGTTTTTTTTATAAAAGATCCCAAAAAATTTAGCGATTTTATTCATACTCAAAAGAGAGATCCGCGAACGAATTGCAAAAATCCAACTATGATGTGGGATTATTTTAGCTTAAATCCAGAAAGTTTACATCAGGTTTTGATTTTGATGAGTGATAGAGGAACGCCTTATGGACATAGACACATGAATGGATATGGCTCACATACATTCTCAATGATAAATGAAAACAATGAAAAAATATGGGTGAAGTTTCATTTTAAAACAGTGCAAGGAATAAAAAACTTCACCAATGATGAAGCGGCTGAAATGAAAAGTAAAGATCTTGATTTTGCACAACGCGATATGGTGGAAGCCATTGACAGAAAGAATTTTCCAAAATGGAAATTACAAATACAAGTGATGACAAACGAGCAAGCGAATAACCTTTCTTTCAATCCATTTGACATTACAAAAGTTTGGCCTCATGCAACATATCCATTGATTGAGGTAGGATCAATGGAATTAAATCAAATTCCAAAAAATTATTTTGCCGAAGTAGAGCAATCGGCATTTGCACCTGCACATATTGTAGATGGCATTAGTTACTCTCCCGATAAATTATTACAAGGGCGCTTACTTACTTATCCCGATGCACATCGTTATCGTTTGGGAGTAAATTACGAACAGATTCCAGTAAATAAATGTCCTTATATGATTGCTAATTACGAACGCGATGGTGCAATGACAATGGGCAACAATGGAGAAGATGCCCCAAATTATTCGCCAAATCGTTTTGATACTATCTATGCTGATAAAAAATACAAAGAATTCGCAATGACTTTAGATAATACTATTGCTGATTGGTATGACAGAAACGGGAAAGGTGAAGATGATCATTACACACAAGCTGGATGCTTATTCAATAATGCTATGAATGATTACGACAGACATAATTTAGTTTCAAACATTGTTGATTCCATGAGTCGAATTGACGGAGAAAAAAAGGAATTAATAATCAACCGGCAATTGTGTTATTTTTTTCGCTTGGATACAAAGCTTGGAATGGCAATTTCCAAAGGCTTAGGTATTGATATAAATAAGATAATGAAAGAATTGAAATGTGTGAATGATGTAACAACATCTTTTTAATATGTAAAACATAGCGCCTCTTTCTGCCGCATTTTTGCTCCGTGATAATTAATTCACAAATAAAATTTTAAATTATGAAAAATAAATTATTACTAATAATAACAGCTGTGACTTTGTGTTTTCCAAAAGTAAATTTTGGACAAGCACCCAGCTTAGGAACTGTCAGTCAGTTTGTTATTTTTTCCTCAAATGGAGCAATTACTCACACTGGTGCGGGAATAAACTCTCACATTACAGGAGATGTAGGTTCACAAATAGGTGGCAATTCCGGTTTTGGAAATGTAGATGGCGTAATGCGCGCTGGAGATGGTGTTACGGCAACAGCAGTTGCTGATTTGAATACGGTTTATCTTAACCTAAGTGCGCAGGGACCAGCTACACCACATGTTCCATTATTGGGAGGAGAAACTTTATCTCCTGGAATATATTCCATTACATTACCTGCTACTCCTTCACTTGTAGGTGTACTTACTTTAGATGGTGGAGGAAACCCGAATGCTTATTTCTTATTCCAATTAGGATCTGACTTTTCTACAGGACCTGCTTCTGAAGTTAAATTAATTAACGGAGCAAAGGCGTGCAATGTATTTTGGCTGGTAGAAGGCGTAGTAAATATTGCTACCGGAACTAAAATGAGAGGAAATATTATAGTTCATAATGCTGCTATTAATATCGCTACAGGTGTTTTGCTGGAAGGAAGAGCACTTTCTACAACAGGTGCTATCAGTGTTAATACAGGCCTTGTCGCTTTTACACCCATTGGTTGTGGAAGCCCTACGCTTACTGGACCCATACCTCCGAATCTTGCTTCAGCAGCATGTTATGCAATATTTTCTGCTGACGGACCTGTTACAGATGATTTTGCTTCATTTGTTACTGGAGATGTAGGAACTAATTTAGGGTCAACACTTGGTTATGACCCTTTGAAAGTAACAGGCACTATTCATTCGAGTCCTGATGGTTCTACAAATGCATGTGCAACTGATATCGGGCCTGCTTATAATTATTTGAATTTATTACCGAGTGATATCGAATTGTTATATCCTGCCAATTTTGGATATAGTCTCGTTCTTACACCACATACTTATGTTATGAATTCTGCCGTAACATTTACAGATACTCTCTTTTTAAATGCAGAAGGAGATCCTGCTGCTGTATTTGTTCTCCAGGTAAATGGAGCATTTTCTACCAGTACATATTCAACTGTTGTATTACAAAATGGAGCACAGGCAAAAAATGTATTTTGGAAAATTAGTGGTGCAGCTACTATAAATGATTTTTCCGTTTTTAAAGGAACAATTGTTTCAACAGGAGCCATCACCTTAAAAACAGGAGTTCAAATAGAAGGAAGAGTGCTTACATCTGTGGGTGCCATAAATACTTTTTCAACCCACGTGTTGGTTCCTGTGGGTACTTGTGTAATTGCTGCTCCTCCTATTATTACAACACAACCGGTTAATCAAATTGTATGTGCCGGTGATTCTATAAGCTTTTCAGTTACTGCAACAGGAACAGGTTTAACGTATCAATGGAGAAAAGGAACTGTAAATTTAATAAACGGAGGAAATATTTCAGGTGCAACTTCTGCAACTCTTACAATTAATCCTGCTACTGTTTTGGATGCTGCATTGAACTATAATGTTATTGTTAGCGGATCAACACCGCCAAATGATACTTCAATAAATGTATCGCTTACAGTTAATCCTGCTACCATTATTACATCTCAGCCAAATAATAAAATTGCTTGCGTAGGAGATTCAATTACATTCTCTGTAACAGCAACGGGAGGAGCACTCACTTATCAGTGGAGAAAAGGAACTGTAAATTTAATAAATGGTGGAAATATTTCAGGTGCAACTTCTGCAACTCTTACAATTAATCCTGCTACTGTTTTGGATGCTGCATTGAACTATAATGTTATTGTTAGTGGAGCTTGCGGAAATGATACTTCAATAAATGTATCGCTTACAGTTAATCCGCTACCAATTGCTATAGCCGGAAGTAACTCTCCTGTTTGTTCGGGCGACTCAATTATGTTAACAGCTTCAACTGTAGTCGGAGCAACATATTCATGGACAGGCTCAAACGGTTATTTATCATCTTTACAAAATCCAGTAATTAATCCAGTAGCATTATCAGATGCAGGCACCTATTCTTTAACAGTAACAGATGGTGGTTGTACATCTACGCCTTCTACTACTATAGTTGTAGTAAACAACTGTAATGTTGATTTGAGTGTTGTCAAAACAGTAAGTACTACAACCCCTTTTATCGGACATACGGTCGTATTTACTATTGTTGTTACAAATAATAGTTTAGGAAATGCAACAGGAGTAGTAGTTAATGAAGCATTGCAAAGTGGATATGCCTATGTTTCATCAACAACAACATCTGGAAGTTATAGTTCTTCAACTGGCTTATGGACAATCGGAACGATACCAGGTGGAACATCTGATACCTTAACAATTACTGCTAAGGTGATTGCAGGGGGAAATTATGTTAATACAGTGTTTGTTTCTGGTAATCAAGCAGACGGAAATCTCTCAAACAATACTTCTACTGTCGAAACTTTTCCAACCGATTTTAATATTCCTGAGGGCTTCTCTCCTAATGGTGACGGAATAAATGATTTGTTTGTAATCAGAGGAATTGAATATTATCCTAAAAATAAATTTGAGATTTATAATCGTTGGGGAGATAAAGTATTTGAAGCGAGTCCTTATCAAAACAACTGGGATGGCAGATGTGCCATAGGATTGAGAGTTGGAGGAGATGTATTACCAGTTGGAACATACTTCTATATACTTGATTTGGGCGATGGATCAACCATTTTTAAAGGAACTATTTATCTCAATAAATAAAATAAAATAAAAAAATAACCATCAAAATAAAAACACATGAAAACACTAAAAAAAATAATTCCTGTATTGGTGTTAGCCTTAGGAAATATAACAGTTCGTGCACAACAAGCTCCTTTGTTTACCCATTATATGTATAATACCTTAGCTATTAACCCGGCCTATGCTGGAAGCAGAGAGGCTTTGACCGTAACGGCACTCGCCCGTGACCAATGGGTTGGTTTTAGTGGTGCGCCAACGACCCAAACATTAACCATACATGCACCTTTGCAAAACGAGCATCTTGGCATAGGCTTGTCTGTATTGAATGATAAAATAGGTCCTATAAATAATACATCGTTTGCAGTTGATTTTGCATACATCATGAAAATGAATGCAGTGTCCAAATTAGCACTTGGTATAAGTGCTGGTGCAGATATGTTTCAGGCGAACCTGAATACCCTGAATCTGGATCAACAAAATGATGTCGTATTTCAAAATAATATCAATAGCCACGTTACACCTAATTTTGGTTTTGGCGCATATTATTACAGAGAAAGCTTTTATGCAGGTATTTCAGTACCTGATTTATTACAGAATAATTATTCTGTAATAAATCAGCCAGATGGAAGTACATTGGTAGGAAACGAGCAAAGAACTTATTTTCTGATTACAGGAGCAATGCTTAAAGTTAGCGATAACCTTGGGTTTAAACCAACAGCTTTTCTGAAAGTAACGGCTGGCGCTCCTGCTCAGGCTGATCTTACAGCTTCTTTCGTTATCATGAAAAAATTATTGCTTGGTGCCATGTTTCGCACTGGCGATTCTTTTGGCGCTTTAGTTGGTGTAAATATTACAGAACAGTTTCATATTGGCTATTCATACGATTGGTCATTTGGATTAGCAACATCCCGGTATAACCAGGGAAGTAATGAAATTGTATTGAGATACGATTTTATATTTCCAAGCGACAAACAAATACATTCTCCTAGATATTTTTAAAAAAATAAAAACATACTCAAATGAAAAAAATAATTATTCCAATAATCGTGCTAATTAGTATTAGTATAAACACAAAGGCTCAAGAAAAGTCGCGCAAAGAAAAAAGAGGAGATAAATATGCTTTTAGTTATTCGTATAACGATGCCATTGATGCGTATACACACACAAAAAACCTAACTGTTGATGGACAGCGAAAGTTGGCTCAAAGTTATCGGGCTGTTGGTAAAAACGTAGAGTCAGAAGTCGTGTATTCAAAATTAATAACCAATTCCCAGGGCGTCTTACCAGAAGATTATTATAATTATGCAATGATTTTGAGAAGCAATGGTAAATATGAAGAATCCAACAAAGAAATGGATAAGTTCTATGAACTAAAACCAACTGATTTGCGAGCAAAGGATTATGAAGCAAACAAAGGCAAGTTGAATGATTTAGTAAAAGATGACGGTAAATACAAATTACTTGATCTTGATTTTAATACTGATGACCAAGATTTTGGTACTTGCTTTTATAAAGATAAAATTGTTTTTTCATCTACAAGAGCTACTCCTAAGTGGATTAAAAGAACATACAATTTGAATGGGAAACCATTCTTGAAAATGTATGTTTCAGATGTTAAGAATGGTCAATTAGAAAAGCCGCATATTTTCGATAAAAGTTTAGACAGTAAAATGCACGATGGGCCTGCAAGTTTTAGTAAAGACGGCACTTTTATGGCATTTACTAGAAACATCAAACATGATAAAAGAAAAGATAAAGTGATAGATCTCCAAATCTGCTTTAGTAATTTTAAAGATGGGAAATGGTCGAAACCAGAACCATTTACTTATAATAATGATGCATACTCGGTTGGAGACCCTTGTTTATCAGCAGATGGAAACACGATGTATTTTGCAAGCGATATGCCGGGAGGTTTTGGAGGAGTAGATATTTATAAAACAACAAAAGATGCAAAAGGGATATGGACAACTCCTGTTAACCTTGGTAATAAGATAAATACAGAAGGCGATGAGTTATTCCCATTTTATGAAGAAAGCAGCAAAACCTTATTCTTCGCTTCTGATGGGCATTTTGGACTTGGCGGCTTAGATATATTTATTTCTAAAAAAAATAGTTTGGGAATTGATTCTGTATATAATGCAGGGGCCCCGTTAAATACGCAGTATGATGATTTTGCTATGATTGTTGACGATAAAATGAAAGGATATTTTTCTTCTAACAGAGTTGGAGGAAAAGGAGATGACGATATTTATTCCGTTCAATTTTTAAAAGGAGTAGATCTTAGAAAAATGATAGTAGGCACTGCAAAAGACGAAACTGGAAATCCTGTTGCTAAAACATTTATGACATTACTGGATGATAAAGGAAATACAATAGATACCGTAACAACTGAGAATGATGCAACATATCGCTTTTTAGCAGATGCTGATCAAAACTATAAATTAATTGGTAAAAAAGCAGCCTATATGGATGGCGATACCATTGCCAATACCTTTGGTACGGATAGTCTTGTAAAAGCTGATGTGATACTCCTTGCAAAAGAAGAAGTTATTGACAAGACAATAAAAGAAGGTCCTCAAGAAAGGACTGATTTAGGGAAGATAAAAGGAGTGAAATTTAGTACCATTTACTTTGATTTCGATAAATACAATATCCGTCCGGATGCTGAAACGGAATTAAATAAAATAGTTAAAGTATTGAACCAATATCCCAATATGACAGTTGAATTAAAATCATATACGGATTGTCGAGGAACCGAAGCATATAACAAAGAATTGTCTGATGAAAGAGCAAATGCGTCAGAGAATTATATTAAAGAAAGGATTACAAATCCCAAACGAATTTCGGGTAAAGGATATGGCGAAGCAAAATTAGTAAATGCATGTTCTTGTGATGTAAATGTTGTGCCAAGTTGTTCTGATGATGAGCGTCAAAAAAGCAGGTGCACAGAATTTACCATTGTAAGTAGTCCCGTGGTTTTAAAAAAGTAATGCACTACTTTTTCATAGAAAAAAATAACTGAGAGGTATTAATAGAATGAAAAAATCAATCTTCTTTTTATATGGAATAATTGCCTATTCATTTTTTATTATAGCTACTTTATATGCAATTGGATTTATCGGGAACTTTTTTGTGCCAAAATCAATCGATTCTGGAGCGGAAACTACATTATTACAATCAATAATAGTTAATGTTTTCTTATTAAGTCTTTTTGCAGTACAACATAGTGTAATGGCCAGACCAGCATTTAAAAAGTGGCTTACCGCTTTTGTAAATCCTGCAATAGAACGTAGCACTTATGTTTTGTCGTCAAGTTTGGTATTAATATTTATTTACTGGAAATGGCAACCAATGAAGACTGTAATTTGGAAGGTTGGAAACGAAAATATCTCTTTCGCTTTAACAGGTGTATTTCTTCTGGGATGGCTTCTTGCTTTTTTATCTTCATTTATGATCAGTCATTTTGAGATGTTTGGGTTAAAGCAGGTTTTTGATAATCTCAAAAACAAACAAACTCAAAATCCTACGTTTAAAGTTAACTATTTATATAAAATTATTAGACATCCAATGATGTTAGGGTTTCTTATCGCATTTTGGGTAACACCCGTCATGACTTCCGGACATCTTATGTTTGCCATAATAACAAGCATCTATATTTTCATTGCAGTAAAATATTTAGAAGAAAAAGATCTTCGTAAGCTTATTGGAAAGGCTTATGAAGATTATCAGAGGGAAGTACCAATGTTTTTCCCGCTAACTAAAATTAGCAAATAACAATGTGTGAATGATGTAACTTATAATAAGCCTTCTGTAACACTCACCCCTATTTACTTCCTCATCTTTGTTGCATGAAAATTTATCATATATGATAATAAAGAAATCAATTAAATCCTTAAAAAAACAAATATGAAAAAAACAATTTTTACGCTTGCGCTCACCGCTTTTATTGCAGGAACGATTATGACAGGCTGTTCCTCCTCTTCTGAAAAGGCAAATACCGCTGAGGCAAAAGTAGACACCGCTCAAGCAAATGTAAACCAGGCTTCTAAAAATTTGAAGCAGGCAGAAGCAAATTATACAACAGAATATAACGCGTTCAAATTGGAATCAGATCGAAAAATTGCAACCAATGATTCAATCATTTCAGAACTAAAGGAAGATTCCAAAAAAATGAAAAAGGCTGAGAAAGCCAGATACGAACAAACGATAGATGATTTGGAAGCCAAAAATCAAGCAATGAAAAATGAATTAGCAAATTACAAAGAAGAAGACAATGATAAATGGGAAACTTTTAAGCTTGGATTTAATCACGAAATGGATAATCTACAACAAGCATTAAAAGACCTAACTAAAAGTAATACAAATAATACAAAATAATTAACCTTAAAAAAACAAGAAAAATGAAAAAAACAATTAAAATTACCGCATTATTTCTGTTGCTGGGAACTATAGTTAACGCACAGGACAACACTACTGATAATCGTAATGCATTACAGATAGGTGTAAAAGTTGGCGGAAGCTACTCGAATGTATATGACACCCAAGGACAGGATTTTAATGCTGATGCTAAATTGGGTTTCACAGGTGGAGCTTTTTTAGCAATTCCCATCGGAACATATTTGGGAGTTCAACCAGAGGTTTTGGTTACGCAAAAGGGATTCAAAGCAACTGGAGATTTATTAGGGTTTCCTTACACTTTCACCAGAACAAGTACATTTTTAGATATCCCTATATTCCTTGCACTTAAACCAAGTCCGTTTCTTACTTTGCTTGTGGGTCCTCAATATTCTTATCTCATGAAACAAAAAGATGTATTCACAAGTTCAGCTGTGAGCTACCAACAACAACAGCAATTCGAACTAAATAACGTACGGAAAAATATATTTGGCATTGCGGCTGGTTTGGACATAAATATTGGAATTGTTGTTTTAAGCGGAAGAGTAGGTTGGGATGTTCAGGACAATAATGGCGATGGAACATCTTCTTCGCCAAGGTATAAAAACGTTAGCGGTCAAATAGACATCGGATTTAGACTTTAGAAAATAGAACTTATTATCACAATTTAATATTAAAACAAAGAAATTATGGGAAACGCACTTTATGTTATAGCCTTAATATTAATTATTGGCTGGGCAGTTGGATTTCTTGGATATAATGCAGGAGGAATTATTCATATCTTATTAGTTCTTGCAATTATAGCGATTTTATTAAGAATTATTCAGGGGCGGAGATCTTTGTAAATAAAAAAGGGTGCATTGAGTTTTACATTCAATGCACCCTTTTTAAAAATTAAAAAATTGTTTAAATGAAAGTTTGAGTTTCCAATAGCGGTTTGTTGTAGTGATGGCAGTACTTCGTAGAAATTTTGAGAATAAAATAAAATTTTGAGAGGGGCGAAATATCTTTTCTAATGTTTGTGTGCTTTCTTAAAAAGCGTTATCAACACACTTAACACAAGTTGAAAGTAAAACCAAACGGAGTATGATGCAATTGAAAACAATCTTACTTATTGAAGACAATAATGATATTCTTGAGAATTTATCCGAATATTTTGAACTAAAAGGGTACAAGGTTCTTATAGCCGGCAACGGAAAAATGGGAGTTGAACTTGCCAGAGAACATATTCCCAATTTAATAATATGTGATGTCTTAATGCGTGAAATGGATGGACATGAGGTTTTGCGTTTGCTTTTAGAAACAGCCAGAACATACGATATTCCTTTTATTTTTAGTACATCAAATTCCGAAAAGGTTGATCGGAAGGCAGCATTAAAACTTGGCGCCGATGATTATATCGTTAAACCATTCCAATTAGAAAATCTATTGAGAATGGCTGATAAATGGATGAAATCAGGTAGCGATAGGCACAGATAAAACCTAATCTCAGGAAAATTGAAAAACCTGTGATATATGTAAGTCTTTACAGCTAAAGTGTAATGATATTTATTACATGAATGCTATCTTTGTCCCGTAATATTGATGTGTTCGGCTAAAGCTCAAATAATATCAATATTGGCTTGATATTAAAAAAATTGAATCCACTTATGAAAGCAACAGGAATCATCCTTATTATTATTGGTATCGGATTAACCGTTACTACTTCTACTCAAATTTTCACTCAGAAAAAAGTGGCTGATATTGGAAATGTAGAAATTACGCGAGACAAACCACATAATTTCAGTTGGTCGCCCGTGCTTGGGATAGTAGTAATAGCTGCTGGCTGCATTGTTTTTTGGAAAAGTGCAAAGAAATAACTTATATTTATAACTAATAAATCAAAAAATGGAAGCAAAAAAATCAAATAACATCGAAATGATTGCAGCATTTGTTGCGGGAGCCTTAGTGGGTGGTGCGCTTGGAATTTTGTTTGCGCCCGATAAAGGCAGTACTACACGAAACAGAATCCTAACAGGAGCAAAAGACCTGACAGAAGACGTAAGAAAAAAATTGAAAGAGGAAGCAGAAATTCTGCGTGCCAAAGCAGCAGAACTTGAAGAGCTTGCCGAATCAAAACTGGAGGAAATTACCGAAGCAATTAAGTCCGAAGTATAAACAGATATAATTAGAATGTCCGAAAAAAATAAAACCGAAGAGCTTACTGAAGGCTTGAAGAATTACCTGAATACCAATTCGGAGTTACTCAAGTTGGAAGCCACTCAGCAATCATCGATTATTGGTTCCGTAATTATCAGCGGGCTTATTATTGGCTTATTTGCTACATTATTTGTTTTCTTTATAAGTATGTGGGCAGGTTTTTATCTTTCCGTATTACTCAACAGTAATTGCAAGGGGTTCGCAATTGTTGCCGGCTTTTATTTTCTACTCATGTTTATAATGGTCATTGGCAGAAAAAAGCTGATAGAGACTCCCATACGTGTGTTTTTAATTAAAAAATTATTTGGAAAAAAATAAAATGACATCCTCAAAAATTAACTGTAGTGATGATTTATCCTTGCGCATTGCGCAACTGCGGATAGATAAGTTAAAGCAGGAAGCTGAACTCAAAATTAAATTCAGCGAATTTGCCGAAACACTCAACCCTGTTTTAATACTGAAAAAATCAGTACATGAAATGGTTGTTGATAAAGAGGTGAAAGACGATCTCCTTAAGGTAGGGTTGAATTTGGGAACTAATTTTATTATTGAAAAAGTTTTGGGAAGAAAAAGTGTGAAAGGATATTTAAGTTCTGTCATCGTTGAAAAAATTTCAACTTCGCTGATCAATCGCGGAATACTCTCAGAAATTATCACAAGCTTTTCCAAACTGGTAAAAACCGAAACGAAAAACGAAACACCACCTAATACTGCCAAGTGAATATCCCGCCTATCATACTCTTTAAACTTAAAATCGAGAAATGATCATTAATTGAAACAAAAGCAGAAGGATGATTTGGAAAATCTGTCGTGTTTCAATATGTGAATGATGTAATTCTTATCTTTAATTGTGTAACAGTTCGGGCAGATAAACGACACACTTTTGTGCCGTTAAGGAAATAGATGTCCAACTCAAAATAATAAATCGACAAACGTAATGCCAACAACAAATAAACTGGGAATTTGGATGGATCATTCAGAGGCACATCTGATAGAATTAAATAACGAATCTTCGCCAACAGCAATAATCAACAACACCTTTAACCATGATGATATGGAATTCGCTTTAAGCAAAGGAGAGTTTTTGATGCATAATAAAAGGCAGCAACATCAAGCGGCCTATTATAAAAAACTGGGAGATGTGATTATCCTTTATAACGAAGTGATTCTATTTGGACCTACTGATGCGAAAACGGAGTTGTTAAATGTATTGCGCACTGATCATCGTTTCGAAAAAATTAAAATTGAAGTTCAGGCAACCGATAAAATGTCCGAGAATAAAAAGCAGGCTTTTGTGAGAGCGCATTTCTCGAAGCAGTAGTTTTATCAAACGATAAAAACTTGAAGCAAAACACTACAATTCAATCAAACTTAAGAAAATTAAAAAGATGACTATTCAATTTAATACAGACAAAAACATAGCAGGAACCCAAAAGATATCTGCATTTATCAATACTACAATAAGGGCTGAATTAGAGCGGTTCAGTGATCACATCACCCGCATCGAAGTGCATCTTTCAGATGAAAACGGAAGCAAAACGGGACAGAACGACAAACGTTGCATGCTGGAAGCCCGAATGGAAAACAGGCAACCTATTGCTGTTACCAGTTATGCCAATAGTATTGAGCAAGCTTTAAACGAAGCTCTTGATAAATTAAAGGCTTCAATTGAAAAAATAGATAGTAAGTTAAAGAATCATTGATCAAACTGCCAATTCCTTTTATAAAAAATAGGACGCAAAAATGTAGAACAAATTTGGAAAACCTGTGATATCTGTATTTCATTTCAGTTAAAGTGTAATGATATTTACTATATAGAGCGCCACCTTTGTATCGTAATAATTCAGTTACAAATTAAACTATAAAATCATGAGCACAAAAGAAAACAGAAGCGATGATGCTTCGAAACAAGACAAAAGCAATGATGCTTTTAAACAAGACAGAAACAACAATGCTTTTAAACAAGAAAAAAGCAACGATGCTTCAAAACAAGAAAAAAGCAATGGTACTTTTAATCAAGACAAAAGTAATGATGCTTTTAAGATTAACGGAAATTGGTCAGACCAATCTAATCAACTGAAAAAAAAGTTTTCACAACTTACTGATACAGACTTAAAGTTTGAACCAGGTAAAGAAAATGAATTGCTCACCAGAATGGGAAATAGACTGAGCAAAAAGCGTGAAGAGGTGATTGATATCATCAAAAAGGGACAGACGGCTTAAATGCACTTGTTTCCCGATTTAAGTAAACAATAAAAAAAGGTAGAGTTTTAAAACTCTACCCTTTTTTATTAATACTCAGCAACATTTTGAAAAATAAAGAACTAGAAAAGTCAAGAATATAATATTCGGAAGGAGAGTTAAGCACATTTGAAAAAGTGTGAATAATGTAACTAATTCATTTTACTCTGTAACACTTATCAATACTTATCCGCTCATCTTTGCCATGTGAAAACAATTCACACCTGAGCGCCAATAGCGTATAACTAAAAAGGAAAAAAATGAAAACTAAAAACCTATTTACAAGCCTTGCAATAATATCGGTTGTTTTAATTGCTGGATGTAAGAAAGATACCAATTCGCCGGCTCCAACAGGAGGAACAATTAATACAAACGTAATCACTACTCAAACTACAGTACAGCTTCCTGTAAATCTGGCTTCTGCTGGGAATTATGTCATCTTGGCCGGATCGAAAGTCTCCAATGTTCCAACTTCTGCCATTACAGGAAATATTGGCTTAAGCCCTGCAGCAGGATCATTCCTTACTGGATTTTCCTTGGTTCACCCCACAGGAGCAGCAGCTGCAACATCATCTCAAGTAACTGGGTCGTTGTACGCAGCAGATTATGGAGTTCCTACACCAGCAAATTTGACAACAGCAAAAGGTGATTTAACAACAGCCTATAATAATGCAGCAGGAAGAACCTGCACAGATATGGTGCTCTTAGCTGGTAATATTGGTGGCTTGACTCTTACACCAGGTCTTTATAAGTCAAGTGGTTCACTTCAAATATCATCAGGCGATTTAACTTTTAATGCAAATGGTAATGCTAATGCTGTATTTATTATACAAATAGCATCTACATTGACAACATCATCTGGTCGGAAAGTAATTTTAAGTGGTGGAGCAGTTGCATCTAATATTTTTTGGCAAGTAGGTACTTCTGCCACTTTGGGAACAACGTCTGTTTTTAAAGGAACCATTATGGCAAATCAATCCATTTCATTGCAAACAGGTGCCACAGTTGATGGTCGATTATTAGCAAGAATTGCAGCTGTTACTTTAGCTGGTAACACTATTGTTCAACAATAAATAATTGCAAAACCATAAAAGACATTGCATATTCTAAAATGCCTTTTTAAGCTTAAATTGGAGACCACTCCAAAGGAAAGTATATCCGAAAGGACGTACTTTCCTTTTTTTATTTTTTTATAGAATTCTAAATTCATCTTGACAGATATTTTTATACATTTGCTTCATCCTCCTTCGGGAGAAAAATCGTTTTCAAAAAATAATTTTTTCAACCTATGAAATTCACTCCTCGTTTTGCTTCAGCAAACATTGTTATTGTTGTTTTGTTATCATTCGGAATGCTTGCTTGTCATTCCAATAAATCATCGGAAGCGAATGATTTATCAGCCACTGCTTCGCAAGATACTGCTGCTAAAAAAATAGCGCCAAAAAATATTTTTTATTCTATTCCTTCACCAATTGAAATTGGACAGTTATTAAAATCTGCCGGTGCAACCTATAACAAAGATTATTTGAATCCGGTTGAAAATGTTTCCAAATATGTTACCTCTAACGGGAAAGCCTTGAATTTAGGCGTGTATGGAACGGATTTAAGTTTCACCAGCATTTTTGATAAATCACAGGAATCCATGTTTTATTTAAAATGCACCAATACACTCGCCACGGGATTAGGTATTAACGGGGCTTTTGGAGAATCTACCACTTCGCGCGTGCAAGCAAATATGGACAACAAAGACTCCTTGCTTCACATTATTTCCGATGCATATTGGGCGGCAGACAGTTATTTAAAAGATAATCAGCGCCCCAATACTTCTTCCATGATTATTGCCGGAGGTTGGATAGAAGGCTTGTACATTGCCACTAAAATTGCGGTTTCGTCCAATAATCAAAATATCGCGGTACGCATTGCGGAACAAAAATCATCATTGCAAAACTTAATTTCTTTACTTCAAAACAGCAGCAATCAGGATCAAGACATTCGTAATTTATTGGTGCAATTAAAAGAATTGAATGCTGATTTTGCCGTATTGCAAACAACACAATCCAAAACAACTGTTAGCACCGACAAAGCACACAACATCACCACCATCGGAAATAACAGCAAAACAACAATCACAAATGAACAGCTGAAAACCATTGCAGATAAGGTGGAAACGATACGAAATAATGTCATCAAACAATATTAAAAGCTTGTCCATGAAAATAAAAATAGTTCGAAAAATTATTTTTTTCAGTGCCTTTATTTGCACCTTGCCTTGTTTGTCTTTCGCGCAATGCAAAAGTTTTGTGAAAAAACATTGCGAATATAAAATTGCGCCTTTTATTAGCAACGGACAAATGAACACCACCACGATGACTTCGGGGCAAATAGCGGATATGCCAATGACTTTTTATGCCGGGCAATCATACCGCATCGTGGTATGCGCACAGGAAGTTTTAGGAACTATTCAATTCAAATTATTAGATAAAGCACAACATGTTATTTTCGATAGTACACAAAATAACGATCCCGATTTTTGGGATTTTAATGTAAATACAACACAGGAATTTACCATTGAGGTAACAGTTCCTCCCTCAGATGCAGCCGATGGATTAATGCAAAGTGGTTGCGTTTCCATACTCGTTGGTTTTAAAGCACAAGGAAAACCTTAATAGTTTTACCGCTCGAAAAAATAATTTTTCAAGACAGTTTTTTGCACGCTTTTATATCTTCCGAAAAAATAATTTTTCGGTTATCTTTGCGAGAAATATAAATATTCAAGAAAATGTTACGCATTTCACCATCTGAAATTCCAATTCCTATACTTCAACACTATTTAGTGGGCTCCGTTGCGCCCCGTCCAATTGCTTTTGCGAGTACGATAGATGAAAACGGAAACCCAAATTTAAGTCCTTTTAGTTTCTTCAACGTATTCGGCGCCAATCCACCAATTGCTATTTTTTCGCCAGCGCGAAAAGGTCGTGGAAACACCTTAAAACACACCTACGAAAACATAAAAAAAGTTCCGGAAGTGGTGATTAACGTGGTAAATTACGATATGGTGCATCAAACTTCTTTGTCGAGTACCGAATATGCAACAGGCGTAAACGAGTTTGCAAAAGCTGGTTTTACACCAATTGCATCGGAATTGGTCAGACCTTTTCGAGTAAAAGAATCGCCAGTACAAATGGAGTGTAAAGTGTTAGAAGTAAAAGAAATGGGGCATTTAGGCGGTGCTCCCAATTTAATTATTTGCGAAATTGTATTAATACACATCAACGAATCTATTTTGGATGCGAACCAAAAAATTGATCCGAATAAAATTGATTTAGTGGGAAGAATGGGTGGCGACTGGTATTGCAGAGCTTCCGGAAATGCCTTGTTTGAAGTGGAAAAACCATTGTCGAAAATCGGAATTGGCGTGGATGCCATCCCTGAATTTATCCGCAACAGCGAAGTGCTTACTGGTAATAACCTTGGGCAGTTGGGGAATGTGGAAAAAATTCCTTCTGCAGAAGAAATTTTTCTATTTAAAAAATCGGAATTGTTTAAAAAATTAATTCTCACAACCGAAAAAAATAAATTAAATTTACATTCCGCTGCCAAAAAATTATTGGACGAAGGGAAAGTGGCGGAAGCTTGGAATGTGTTGCTATCAATAGAAAATGAATCATAAATCTTAAAAAAATAAATCATGTTTAACATCACAGGAACCTTAAAAGTAAAAGGAAAAGAACAACAAATTTCCGAAAAATTTAAAAAAAGAGAATTTGTCATTACTGATAATTCGAGTCAATATCCGCAACATATTTCTTTTCAACTAACGCAAGATAAATGCAGTTTGATGGATGGGTACAATGTGGGCGATGATGTGAAAGTTTTTTTCAATTTGCGCGGAAGAGAATGGACGGCAAAAGACGGAGAATTAAAATATTTTAATTCTTTAGAAGCATGGAAATTGGAAGGCTCTAAAGCTTCTGGAAATGCTCCAAACAATGAATCTGCAAGCTCGGTAGTGAGTGCAGCACAACAAGAAGATGATTTGCCTTTTTAAAAAATTATTTTTTTGATGCCGAAAAATAAGGCATAAAAAGAGGCTTCGAAAAATTAATTTTTCGAAGCCTCTTTTTTCAAGTATACTAAGAAATTATTTCGCGTGATTAAATCGTACAGAAACTTCTTCCCAATTTACAATGTTCCAAAAAGCAGTAATGTAATCTGGACGACGATTTTGATAATTCAAATAATACGCGTGTTCCCAAACATCCAAACCTAAAATAGGCGTGCCTTTTTTCTCAACAACATCCATCAAAGGATTATCTTGATTGGGAGTAGAGCAAATACATAATTTTCCATCGCATACGCAAAGCCACGCCCAGCCAGAGCCGAAACGGGTTGCGGCTGCAGCAGCAAATTGTGTTTTAAAATCGTTGAACGAGCCAAAAGCTGCATTAATAGCCACAGCCAATGCTCCCGTAGGTTCTCCATTTTTTTTCGGCGAAAGGATCGTCCAAAACAAAGAATGGTTAAAATGCCCACCGGCATTGTTTCTCACAGCAACTGGATACTTGGAAATATTTTTGCAAATTTCCTCCAAGCTAAGCTTTTCAGCATCTGTTCCCGCAATGGCATTGTTTAAATTTGTCACATAACCATTGTGGTGTTTGGTGTAATGAACTTCCATGGTGCGAGCATCTATATAGGGCTCCAGCGCTTTGTAATCATATGGTAATTTTGGTAATTCGAAAGCCATAATTTTATTTTTTTAGTTAATGTTCCGAGAAATAAATTGATGCCTCAAAATTACATAAATAATTGGGAGCAAAAAAGAGATTCCTCTTAATATTTTGGTGGATTTTTTCGGCTTCAAAAAATTAATTTTTTGAAGCC
>JBDTAC010000087.1 GCA_039924845.1 Bacteroidia bacterium | reverse complement strand
AAAAATGTTCCTGAATGGCCAGCTTACAATTTAACAACCAGGCCCACTATGCGTATTGATACAAAATGTGAAGTGATTAATGACAGGTACAAAGAAGAACTTGCCATGTGGAGATCAATTGGAAAGTTATAAACTGTTTCATAATGGACTCAAGCCAACGCAAATGAACAAAGCGAAAAAACAAATCATTGACAAAAAAGACATTTTTGACAGGCTGCGTTCAGGCGAACCTATTCGATTGGATGATGCTCAATATTCAAAAATTCAAGCCATCGTTAACCGTACTTTAAAACTGAATGCGAAACTGAATACTTCGGAAGACGTTGAGTTGATAAGAAAAAATTTAAGTGAAATAATCTGTAGAGAAATAGACGCTTCCACAACAGTGTTCGTTCCATTCTACACCAATTTTGGTCAATTCATCAACATAGGAAAAACCGTATTTATCAACCATGCTTGTACGTTTTTAGACATGGGCGGAATTACCATCGAAGATGATGTTTTAATCGGTCCTAAAGTAAATCTCATTACAGAAAATCATCCATTAAATCCCAACGACAGAAAATCTTTGATTTGCAAACCAATTGTGGTAAAGCATAATGCGTGGATTGGAGCGGCGGCTACCATTTTACCAGGTGTCACTATTGGCGAGAACTCTGTGGTGGCGGCAGGTGCGGTAGTTACTAAAGATATTCCGGCAAATGTGATAGTAGGTGGCATTCCTGCTAAAATTTTGAAATCAATTGGCAAATAATTTAAAAAATATGAGATCATTATCAATTTTAATTCTCGGCACTCTTTTAATAGTTGTGCAAGCCTGTACACAAAACTCAGATAAAACGAATAAGTCAGAAAATAAAGAACAATCAATAAAAGCAGAACAAATGGAAAAGATTAATCCAAAAAATTATACCACGTTTAAGGTGAGTGATAATGTTGAAATGTACAGCGTTACATTCAAAAATCTATATAAAATGGATGTTGCAGGGCATCTTTTTATTCCAAAAAACTTTGATAGAAGAGAAAAACATCCTGCAATCATTGTGGGGCATCCAATGGGGGCGGTAAAAGAGCAAAGTGCAGATTTATATGCATCTAATATGGCAGACAGGGGATTTATAACTATGGCAATTGATTTATCTTTTTGGGGAGCAAGCGCAGGCGAACCTCGTAACGCCGTGTTGCCTGATATGTATGCCGAAGATTTTAATGCCGCCGTTGATTTCTTGGGCACACGTGACTTTGTAGATAGAAACAATATCGGTATTATCGGCGTTTGTGGCAGCGGAAGTTTTGTAATTAGTGCGGCTAAAATTGACCCGAGAATGAAAGCGATCGCCACCGTAAGTATGTACAATATGGGTGCCGTAAATAGAGATGGATTAAACCATTCGCAAACACTGGAACAAAGAAAAGAAATACAAAGAGCTGCCGCAGCGCAGCGTTATGTAGAATTTACTGGTGGCAAAACAGAATATACTGGGGGAACGGTTCATAAATTAGATGCTAACACAAATCCAATACAACGTGAATTCTTTGATTTTTACCGTACACCAAGAGGAGAATATACGCCCAAAGGAGGTTCTCCCGAAACAACTACTCATCCCACATTAAGCAGCAATACTAAATTTAATAATTTCTATCCTTTTAACGATATAGAAACTATTTCTCCACGGCCAATGCTTTTTATCACAGGCGACCAGGCACATTCAAAAGAATTTAGTGAAGATGCTTACAAACGGGCGGCGCAACCAAAAGAATTGGTTTACATTAAAGGTGCGGGACACGTGGATTTATATGACAAAACAGATTTAATCCCGTTTGATAAGTTGACATCATTTTTCAGTAAAAATTTAAAATAACTAAGGGTAATTATGTAGATAGTATGGTTGTTGTGAGGATAAAAAATAAAGACTAAAATAATAAGAACAACAAAAAATTTAATTATGGAAATAACAAGAATAGGCACACAACCTTCAGTTAAAGGTCCGGAAGATTGGTTCACCGGCAATGTACGCATCGACCCATTGTTCGCGGCCAATGATGCAAGACGCGGCGCTTCAGCGAGTGTAACATTTGAACCGGGCGCCAGAACAGCATGGCATACACATCCATTAGGACAAACCCTGATTGTTACCTCCGGCTCTGGTTGGGTACAAAGTGAAAGAGGCCCAATTGAAGAAATTCATCCAGGGGATATCGTTTGGTTTGAACCAAATGAAAAGCATTGGCACGGCGCTACTGCAACCACCGGCATGACACATACTGCTATCCAGGAAAACCTTGATGGGAAGGTTGTTGAATGGATGGAGAAGGTTACGGATGAACAATACAGCAGCAATAGTTCAAAATAAAAATGAGAGGAATTTATTTGTTTGCTGGTAAAGCTGGTTGTGTTTTACTTTCTGTTATCGTCATGCCCTGGAAAAATTATTTCAGTGATGACGTGAAAACCATTTCAAATAGTAGTTTGAGAGAAGCTTAAAATTATAGGGCTAATTAGTCAACCCTCAAAAAGTCAATTTTAGATTTTGAGCAATAAAATTCCAGTAAGCACTTACAATAAAGTTGTAAATAAGTAACCAACTTCTGATTGCCTCTGTACGCCAGAGGTTCATGACTCGTTTAAAGTTCATTGCCGCAGCAGCCAAAATCACATTCATATTATCACCCTTGATTCCTTTAAGATAATTC
>JBDTAC010000086.1 GCA_039924845.1 Bacteroidia bacterium | reverse complement strand
GGATGTTGAAAAAATAATTTTTCGAAGCAAGAAAATAAATTTTACGATTGATTTTTTGTTCTTTTGTAAAAAGAAAAACAGATGAAGGCAGAAATAATAACCATTGGCGATGAAATTTTAATCGGACAAATTATAGATACTAATTCCGCTTGGATGGCGCAAGAATTAAATCTTGTAGGCATTCAGATAAAACAAATTTCTTCTATTTCCGATAATCGGGAACACATTTTAAAAGCTTTGGACGAAGCCGCAGAACGAGCAGATATTATTTTAATTACAGGCGGTCTAGGTCCTACGAAAGATGACATTACAAAGACAACGCTTTGCGATTATTTTAATACCAAATTACGTTTTGATGCGGATGTTTTTTCAGATGTAGAAACTATTTTTAGAAACCGTAAAACTCCCATGTTGGAAGTGAATCGGAAACAAGCCGAAGTGCCAGAGAATTGCATCGTTCTGCGAAATAAAAACGGTACTGCTCCAGGAATGTGGTTTGCACAAAAAAATAAAATTTTTGTTTCGATGCCTGGAGTGCCTTTCGAAATGAAGGCTTTGATGGAAACAGAAGTTATTCCGCGTTTGAAAAATAATTTTTCGCTGCCATTTATTTTGCATCGCACCGTTTTAACGCAAGGAATTGGCGAATCATTTTTAGCAAATAAAATTGCAGCATGGGAGGAAAGCCTTGAAAAATCAGGAATTAAACTGGCATATCTTCCTTCATCAGGAATGGTTCGTTTGCGATTATCGGCATCCGGAAAAGAAAAAGGCATACTCGAAAAAATAGTTGCAGAAAAAATAAAAACCTTGGAAAGCCTAATTCCAGAGCATATTTTTGGATATGAAAAACAAACGCTCGAAGAAATTGTCGGACAACTATTAATCGAGAAAAGGAAAACAATTGCCATTGCCGAAAGCTGTACTGGCGGTTATTTATCGCATTTAATTACACGTGTTTCTGGAAGTTCGGGGTATTTTAAAGGCGCTATTATTCCGTATTCCAACGAATTGAAAATAAACGAGCTGAATGTAAATCCCAATGATATCAATCAATTTGGAGCAGTAAGTAAAGAAGTGGTGGAAGCAATGGCGAAAAATACATTGCAGAAAATGAATGTTGATTTTTCCATTGCTATTTCAGGAATTGCAGGTCCGACAGGCGGAACAAACGAAAAACCAGTTGGAACTGTTTGGATCGCGGTGGCTTCTCAAAAAAATATTTTTTCGCAACAGTTCTTATTTGGTACGCATCGCGAAAGAAATATCGAGCGCGCTTCCATCACCGCATTAAATGTATTTCGGAAATTTTTATTGGCAGAATAATAAATAATTTGAAGTGTTGGAAAAGTGCTTTGAAAAATTATTTTTTCGAAGCACTAAATTTCACAAAAAAAAGGAGCAAATTTTCATCTGCTCTTTTTAAAATAAATCACGAAAAAATTATTCTGAAACTACTTCAAAAACAACGCTAATGATTACGTCTTTGTGAAGTCTAACTTCCGCATTGTACGTTCCTGTTGTTTTGATGTGTTCTTCGTTCAGCGTAATGTTTTTACGTTCTACATCGAAGCCTAATTTTTTAATTGCATCTGCCAATTGAATCGCATTTACAGATCCAAAAATTTTGCCATTTTCGCCTACTTTTGCTCCTACTTTTACTACCATATCTTTTAATTTTTTGGAAGTAGCTTCAGCAGCAGTTTTAACTTTTTCTTCTTTGTAAGCACGTTGTTTAACGGTTTCTGTCAACATTTTTTTACTGGCAGTATCGGCAACAATTCCTAATCCTTTTGGAATTAAAAAATTTCTACCGAAACCTGGTTTCACTTTTACCACGTCATCCTTGTATCCAAGGTGTTTAACGTCTTGTTTTAAAATTATTTCCATGTCGTTTTTTGTCTAAAAATTATTTCAACATATCACCTACGTAAGGCAATACAGCAATATGACGCGCTCTTTTAATCGCTTGAGCCACTTTGCGTTGGTATTTAAGCGAAGTTCCAGTAAGCCTTTTCGGCAAAATTTTACCTTGCTCATTTACAAATTTTAATAAAAAGTTACCGTCTTTGTAATCAATGTATTTGATTCCGTTCTTTTTGAAACGACAATACTTTTTTCTTTTCACATCCACCGTGGGCGGAGTTAAATATCTGATTTCTGAATTATTTTCTGCCATTTTCTTAGGTTTTAAGCTGTAACTTCTTTTTTCTCTTTCAATTTATTGCGTCTCTTTTCGCTGTAAGCGATAGCGTGTTTGTCCAGCGCGACGGTTAAAAAGCGCAACAAACGCTCGTCACGTTTATATGCCAATTCTAATTCGGCAATAGCAGTTCCGGGTGCTTGAAATTCAACTAAATGATAAAATCCTGTTGTTTTTTTCTGGATTGGATAAGCCAGTTTGCGTAGTCCCCAATTCTCTTCGTGGACTGTTTTTGCGCCAAGGTCGGCAAGTAACTTTTTGTACTTGCTAACCGTCTCCTTTGCCTGTTCTTCAGACAAAACGGGAGTCATAATGAAAACGGTTTCGTAATGGTTCATGTTTGTTTTTTTAGAATTATTTATTTTTTGTTTCCTTAAAAAAGGGATGCAAATGTAGGAAATAGTTCGGAATTACACAATAATTCTTTCAAATCCCGAAATGGAGTGAAATAGAGTCTTTTTTAGAGAGCGTTTTTGAGGCTTCAAAAAAATAATTTTTCGAACACGCTTTTCCAACATAAAATAATCCCATCAAAAAAATATTTGTGAGAAATCAAATTTCGGATTAGCTTTGCGAGAATAATATTTTTTCGCGTTGCTCCTTTTAAAAAAATAAAATAAATGAAGAAAATAATTACGGGCTTTTTCTTATTTGCGCTACTGGGGCAAACTTTCGCCCAAGTGAAAGAGAGAAGCAACGAAATTGGTATTTTTTTGGGAGGTTCTTTTTATATCGGAGAACTTAATCCTGCACCTTCTGGTTTTTTTGATGGGTTTACGAAACCTGCTGGCGGCGTGCTTTTTCGTCATAATTTTAGCGAACGTTTTGCGTTACGCGCCAACTTACTTTTCGGTACATTGGAGGGCGATGATTCTTATTCGAATGTATTGGCATCGCGTGATCGTAACTTGAGTTTTAAATCTCCGGTGGATGAATTATCGGTGCAGTGGGAATTTAATTTTTTACCCTATGCCATCGGCGATAAAAAACACACTTTTACTCCGTATATTTTTATAGGCTTGGGCGTTTTTAAATTTAATCCGCAAGCAAGCGTAAATGGCAATTGGGTAGCATTGCAACCGCTTCATACAGAAGGGCAAGGAAAGGCTTATAACCTTATCCAACCGAGTATTCCGTTTGGCGTGGGTATTAAAATGAGTTTTTCTAAAACCATTGGTTTGGGTTTTGAATGGGGTATGCGTAAAACATTTACTGGTTATATTGACGATGTGCATGGAACTTATCCTAATTTTGGTCAATTAGCAGCTTCGCACGGCATTATGGCAGCTGCTTTATCAGATAGAAGTCTTTCTACCGATCCGATAGACGATGTTGGCAGACAAAGAGGAAATAATACGACCGATTGGTATTCGTTTGCAGGCGTAACACTTACGTTTAAGTTGAAAGGCAAACATACTTCCTGTTATAGTTTTCATTAAAAAAGCGGTTCGAAAAAATATTTTTTTGAAGCCCTTAAAAAGCATCATTATTTTTTTAGTTCTTTACCGTTACATCGCCTGTAGTGGTATTAAACGTAGTGGCGTACGTTTTTAAAGGAATTGTAGTTGGTCCTGAATTGACCGATCCGCTGTATAAAGTATAGGTGGAAGAGCAATCCAAGCAAATGGCTGTTCCGTTATTTTGCACTTGCACTACCCCGTTTGCATCCGAAAGATCATAAGTACAGGTGCGGTCGTACGACATAATTGTATTAGCATCTCTGCGATAAAGCAAAATTCCTCTGTAACCTCCCGTTAAGGCAAGTGTTCCTCCAACTGTTTTCAGAGAAGTATAGGTTAAATTATTTATATTGATGCTAATGTTTACGGACACATTTGGTACATTGCTGCTGCCTTCTGGGTTAGTTCCTTTTGTGCAAGCATTGGGCAACAGCGCCATTGTTAGTAAAAAAATTCCGATATTTTTTTTTAGATAATTCATTGCTTTTTTTTTAAAAAACTTCTCCAATATTAAAGAAAAAACCTCTTGATCCATCTGTTCCGAAACCATAATCAACACATAAATTAGTATCGGAGAACCTGTTCAGTTTTAGTCGGATGCCAATACCTTCGCCCGGATTGAGAAAGTCATTATCGTTTCCTAAATAGCGAGAAACAGTTTCGTCATTGGCAAAAAGTACGCCTCCTAATAATCCATTGCGCGTAATATTAAAGCGAATTTCAGATTCTAAATAAAACATATCAGCTCCTCTAAATCTGCCTTGAATGTAGCCTCTTCCAGTATTGTTATACGTATCCCAGCCGGTGCTTGGCAAATCGAGATAAGGCGGTTTGCCACCCAACGTAATTTCATTCCAGCTCCAAAATGCCAACACACTTTTGCCATTAGGATTAAGGTTGATGTATTTCCGCATTTCTATCTGAATGGCTTGCCAATTTTGATCACTTCCTAATAAAGTAGAATTATACCGATACGATACACTCGCAAAAAAAGCATTAATAGGATTATTCAGATTAGTCCGAGTATCGTATTTTAAATGAGCAATGAGTCCGGAAGAGGTTGTTTTAGTGGCTCCTCGATCGTATTTCTGGAAATCGGTTGATTGGCTGTAATCCTTTATATTGTAATGATAATCTAAATTGTAACCGATACCTCCGTAAAAATTAGTGCTTATTTTTCGAAGTGCTTCTTGATAAAATTTAATGTAGGAATAATCCAAGGAATCTACTTTTGTCAGTAAAGTGCGACTTCCCAAGCCGTAAGTGTAAGAAGGGTATTTATAATACCGCCAATCACCTAAAAAATTCCATTTATTATTTTTGCTCCAAACGCTTGTTATCAAAGGCAAAACAACTTGATGCATAATGGAATATTGCGGATTGAATGTAAGGGACGACAAATTGGTGGATCCATTAGCTGCGTAAAAGGAAACATTGGTAGCAATAATACCAACAGTACCCGATTGAAGCGCATAACCCACAACAGGAAAAACGGATAAAAGTATTGTCCCCGTTTTAGACCTTGTGGTGTCGGGCTTTGTGTAAGGTTTGAGCTTAAATAATTTATCGGCTACATCCATCACATCCTTTTGTTCAACGGTATCTTTTTTATTGATAGTTGAATTTTCGTTCTGGCTCGATTGCGCGTCTATTTTAGTAATAATTGCCATGACAATAACGAAAATACTGCCCCATTTTTTTATAGTCAAAAAACAATTCCTTCCTTTAAAACAGATAAATCTTTCTTTTTCATTTTCTTGAGCCAGTTGGACAACACCAAACAATTAAAGTTAAAAGCAAAACAATAATTCGGCTGCAATGTATCATTCCCGTTCTGAAGATTAGATGAATAAATTATTTTTTAGATGACTCTTTTTAAGGGCTTGAAAAATAAGAATTAATTCTTTTGAACTTATAAACTTTGGTTCTTGCTTTTAATCCAAAAATAGTTTTATTTAGCTGTATGAAAAAACTTTTACTCCTTTTTTACTCTATTTTTTCTCTTGCCTTTTTTACACAAGCACAAACCAACCTTGTACCCAACCCAAGTTTTGAAATACACGATACCTCCCCTGATAACGGAGGTCAAGTTTCTTATGCTTTTCCTTGGTTTGCTCCTACTATTGGTTCACCAGATTATTTTAATGCTTGTGCATCTACATTAACAGGATTGAATGTTCCATCCAATGCCATAGGATACCAGTATGCAAGAACAGGTTTAGCATATTGTGGGTTTGGGCTTAATGTATCGGATGGATATAGGGAATACATAGAAGCGCCTTTATTATCGAGTCTTATCGCGAATAAAACATATTGTGTTCAATTTTATGTGTCTTTGGCTGACAATGAGGAGTACGCAGTAAGTAAAATAGGAGCTTATTTTTCAAATGGTGCAATTGTTAATAATACTATTGATACTAACTTATTGTACGAACCTCAAGTACAAAATCAGAATGGAGCCTTTTTATCAAATCAGCAAAATTGGATGTTAGTGTCAGGGGATTTTGTTGCGCAAGGAGGTGAAAACTATATTACTATTGGTGATTTTAATGGCAGCCCAAGTACAGATACATTGCGTACAGAAAACGGAGGAACTCTTATAGGGGTTTATTACTATATAGATGATGTGAGTGTTTATGCTTGCGGAGATTCTTCAATTTTCAGTATTCCTAATGTTTTCACTCCGAATGGCGATGGAAAAAATGATGTTTTTTTAATACAAGATTTACCGGAGAATAGTGAATTAATCATCTACAATCGTTGGGGAAATATTGTTTACCAAAGTTTAAATTATCAAAACGATTGGAAAGCGAATGGCGTGAGTGCAGGTACGTATTATTATATTTTGAAATTACCTAACAAAGAAATTAAAAAAGGATTTGTTCAAATAATCAAATAAATAAGTTTAACCTTTAAATTTAAAAACTATGAAAAAACGATTACAGACATTAACATTAATCGGGATGATTATGTTAGCGAGTATGGCAAATGCACAAGTGTGAGTGTGCAAATTTAAAAATGTGCTGATGTACCAATTAAAACCTCAAACTTATGACTTACGACTTCTTCACTTATAACTTATAAACCAAATTTGCTTTTAAATTGTAAATAGTTTTATTTAGCTGTATGAAAAAACTTTTACTCTTCTGTTGTTTTATTTTTTCTCTTGCTTTTTTTACACAAGCACAGAACCTTGTGCCTAATTGGAGTTTTGAACAACACGATTCTTGCCCTTATGCTCCTGGTCAAATATATTTTGCTAATGGATGGTTTAATGTAGCATTTGCACCTAATTATAACAATTTTTGCAGTTCCGATTCAGAATATACAGTACCGACATATATATATAATAAATACGGTTATACTGATACAACAGGTATAGGTGATGCTCAAATAGCTACATGTAATTTATGTTCTTTTTGCGAAAATCCCCCTAATCAGCGTGAAACAATTGGTAGTTTATTGATAACTCCTTTGCAAATAGGAAAAAAATATTTTGTATCTTTTGCAGTCCGTTTAATGATTTCTCCAGGATGGTTGGCAAATAGTGCCAGCAATAAAATAGGAGCTTTGTTTTCTACTGTTTCTTATATCATGCCAATAGATAGCGAGAATGATATATCTTCAAATTATACACATTCTATATCTTTTATAAAAAATTATTCGCAAGTATATACAGATAGTGTTGTTGCCGATACACTGAACTGGACGGTTATTTCCGGATCGTTTATTGCAGATTCGGCATATACATACATAAATATTGGTGATTTTTTTGACGATTCCCTTACAAACCATATACTAATTTATAATGATACTTCATATGCGTACGAGATGGAGGCTTGGTACTTAGTGGATGATGTTTGTGTGACGGATGATTCGACAGCTTCCTGTGCTTCAGAATGGACAGGAACAAATGATATTGCTTCAAGAAAAAATACAATGCTCATTGCCCCAAATCCTTTTTCGCAAAACACCACCATTTCATTTACTTTTTCAGATGGCTATTCTATCAGAAGCGCAACTATTTCTGTTTTCGATATGTTAGGAAGAAAGGTAAGGGATGGAACTGTAAATTTAGCTAATGATGAATACATTTTTCAAAAAGGAAATTTGTCTTCCGGAATGTATTTTATAATTATAGAAATCAATAATAGAGTATTCAAACAAAAAATAATAATCAACTAAAAACAAAACCATGAAAACAAAAAAACTTAGGTTAATTATAGCCCTGTGCTTGCTAACAGGTCTTTTAAATGCTCAATTTATAGCATTTCCTTTTGCTACAGGAGTTCATAATTTTGTGCCTAACCAAGTAGCAGGTATAGGGAATTTTCCCAGTCTCGGCACCGTACGCGCCAAATTACACGTGGATGTTTTTCGTTTAGCACCAAGTACTACTGGTGTAAATAACGGAGAGCTTTTTCGTACCGATGGAGAAAGTACATTTCCTTGTACATGGCAAATGTTTACAGGTGCAACGCAAGCATCGCTTACTGAAAAAGGGCTAATATATGTTCCTGCAAACGATAGCTCTTTTGTTATTCAAGCAACAGCCTCTGACCTAATACTTGCCGACAATAAAAATAAAATTTCGGTAGCTGAGATTATTGAAATGCAAAAAGAAATACTTGTTCTAAAACAAGAAATTGCCGAGTTGAAAAAGGAAAAGTAATTTTTTGCTGTTAGATTTTGTAACCTGAAATCCTATCCCGTTTTTCGAACTTACAACTTCTCCACTTGCGACTTATAAACATAGAACTCTCAAACTTATAAACTATTTCTTGCTTTTAAACTGTAAATAGTTTTATTTAGCTGTATGAAAAAAAATTTACTCTCTCTCTTTCTTCTTAGCTTTTCATTTTCTGCCTTTTCTCAGGGTTTGTGGACGCAACGCACCAGTTTGCCATCCGCTGGAAGGTGGGGAGTCAATTTCCAGACCCAAAGTGTCGTCCCCGCGAGTTGAAGAGTCAATTTCCAGACTCGAAGTATCGTCTGCGCAAGTTGAAGAGTCAATTTCCAGACCCAAAGTGTCGTCCCCGCGAGTTGAAGAGTCAAGTTCCGCACCCGAAGAGTCGTCCCCAGGAGTTGAAGAGTCAATTTCCAGACCCGAAGAGTCGTCCCCGCGAGTTGAAGAGTCAAGTTCCGCACCCGAAGAGTCGTCCCCGCGAGTTGAAGAGTCAGTTTCCATACCCGAAGTGTCGTCCGCACGAGCGTGAGCTGCAATTTTGTCAGGCGCACACGCGTCCGCGCAAGCGTCACCTGTCAGCGCGTCAGGTGAAATATCGTCCGTGGCACTTACTGAGTCAGTTTCCAAACTCGAAGAGTCATCCGCGACAGCCTGAGCTGTAATTTCGGTATTCGAACTCGCCTACAAAGTGATAGAAATCCCATTTCCAACATTGTAATTCTTTTAGATTAAAATTTCAAATGGAGACACTATCCAAAATTGCTTACTTTTGTGTTCCAAAAATCTATTTATAATGCACGCAGGAAGCAATAAGACAATTGATGAATCCAGACAAGGAGAATTACTTGAAATGGATTTGCCTAAAAAGCCGAACGGAAAAAAATTTTTTTTGGAGAGTTATGGTTGTGCGATGAATTTTTCGGACAGCGAAATTGTGGCTTCTATACTTGCGGGAGAAGGTTTTGAAACAACAAAAGATTACAACGAAGCGGATGTTATTTTTGTAAATACCTGTGCTATTCGCGATAACGCGGAAAACCGCGTGCGTCAACGTTTAGCAGATTTCAGAAAAATAAAAAAAAGTAATCCTGATTTGATTGTAGGCGTTTTGGGCTGTATGGCGGAGCGTTTGAAATCGCAATTATTGGAAGAAGAAAAATTAGTGGATATTGTGGTTGGACCCGATGCGTATCGCGATTTACCCAATTTAATACAAACCGTAGAAGGCGGACAGAAAGCGGTAAACGTTTTACTTTCGCGCGATGAAACGTATGCGGATATTAGTCCGGTGCGTTTGGATACCAATGGCGTGAGCGCTTTTATCAGCATTACGCGCGGTTGCGATAATATGTGTTCCTTTTGCGTAGTGCCTTTCACAAGAGGTCGTGAGCGCAGTCGTGATCCAGAAAGTATTGTGGAAGAAGCCAAAAAATTAATAGAACAAGGATATCGCGAAGTAACGTTGCTCGGACAAAATGTAGATAGTTATTTATGGACGGGTGGAGGTTTGAAAAAAGACAATCCGACCAACGAAGAATTAAAAAACGCCACTACGTTTGCGCAATTATTGGAAAAAGTTGCTTTGGTAAACCCTTTGCTGCGCGTGCGTTTCAGCACATCGCATCCGAAAGATATGCAAGACGATGTATTACACATGATTGCCAAACACGAGAACATTTGCAAATACGTTCATTTACCAGTGCAGTCTGGAAATTCAAGAGTTTTGGAAATGATGAACAGAGGTTATTCTCGCGAATGGTACATGAGTCGCATCGAATCCATCCGAAAAATAATTCCTGATTGCGGCATTTCTACCGATATTATTTCTGGCTTTTGCAGCGAAACAGAAGAAGAACACAAAGACACACTTTCATTGATGGAATGGGCGAAATACGATTTCGCTTACATGTTCAAATATTCTGAGCGCCCGAAAACATTGGCAGAGCGCAAATACAAAGACGATGTTTCGGAAGAAATAAAATCGAGAAGATTAACCGAGATATTGACTTTACAACAAAAATCATCCGAACAAAATATAAAAGCAGGAGTAGGAAAAGTGCACAAAGTATTGGTGGAAAGCGTTTCTAAAAAATCCACGGAGCATTTTTCAGGCCGTAATTCACAAAATACAGTAGTTGTTTTTCCGAAAGAGAATTTTAAAAAGGGAGATTACGTAAATGTATTGGTAACGTCTTGCACGCCTGCAACGTTAATTGGAAAAGTTGTTTCTTAATTTCTGAATTCTAAAAATGACTGTACAAGAAATAAAAAATCGTTTTGGAATTATTGGTAGTTCTCCTGCTTTGGAAAGAGCGATTGATATTGCCAAACAAGTGGCATCAACGGATTTGAGCGTGTTGGTAACGGGCGAAAGCGGAACAGGAAAAGAAGTTTTTCCACAAATTATTCATCATTTAAGTACGCGTAAACACGGTGCATACATTGCTGTAAACTGCGGCGCCATTCCAGAAGGAACAATTGATTCTGAATTGTTCGGACATGAGAAAGGCTCATTTACTGGCGCACATGAAGCACGCAAAGGTTATTTTGAAGTAGCCAATGGTGGAACTATTTTTTTAGATGAAGTAGCAGAGCTTCCAATCGCTACGCAAGCAAGACTTTTACGTGTTTTAGAATCAGGTGAATTTATAAAAGTAGGATCTTCAAAAGTGCTTAAAACAAATGTTCGAATTGTTGCTGCCACCAACGTGAATATTACGCAAGCCATCGAAAAAGGAAAGTTTAGAGAGGATTTATATTATCGCTTAAACACTGTGCCCATCAACATCCCGCCTTTGCGCGAACGTAAAGATGATATTTTTTTAATCTTCCGAAAATTTGCTGCTGATTTTTCTGCAAAGTACCGAATGCCTACTATAAAGCTGAATGCAGAGGCAGAGCAACTGCTTATTAATTATTATTGGAATGGAAATGTACGTCAACTTAAAAACATTACTGAGCAAATTTCCATCATCGAAAAAAACAAAGACATCAACGCCGAAACGCTTTTAAAGTATTTACCGCAAATACAAGCCTCACGATTGCCAATGGTTTTGGGAGGAGGAGAAAATTCGGGAAACGATTTTTCGGAACGTGATTTATTGTACAAAGTGTTGTTTGACATGAAAAAAGATTTGACGGATTTGAAAAAAGTAGTGTTGGGTTTAATGAAAAACGCAAACTTTTCTTCCGAAGAATTTCAAGCAGAAAATCATCCAATAATTCAGAAAATTTACGACGATATAAATCCGCTTTCTACAGATAAAAATGGTGTTCAAATTCATCCGAAAACAAAATACAATCCTGATTTTCATGAACAGGTAGAAGTAGTTGAAGAATCTCTTTCCATTGAAGAAAAGGAAGTTGATTTAATAAAAAAAGCCTTGCACAAATACCGTGGGAAACGAAAATATGCGGCGAAAGATTTAGGTATTTCCGAGCGTACGTTGTATCGCAAAATAAGTGAATACAATATTCAAGAATAACGAACGAATGGCACTAAAAAATCAGTTGAAAAAAACTAAAAATTTATTTTTTATCTCTTGTTTTTTCTTGCTTATTTCTGGTTGTAAAATGAGTTATTCCTTTAATGGCGCGAGTGTTCCACCTCAGGCAAAAACAATTTCCATACAGTATTTTCCGAATTATGCGCCTTTGGCAGGACCAACATTGAGTCAGCTTTTTACGGAAGAATTAAAAAATTATTTTTCGCAACAAACACATCTTACGCTTATCAACAAAGGCGGAGATTTGAATTTTGAAGGCTCTATCACCGGATTTTCTACACAGCCTTTGGCAATTAAACCAGGCGATGTATCCGCGCTGACGCGCCTTACCATTACGGTGCAAGTAAAATACGCAAGTAAATTCGACAAGTCAAAAAATTTTGAAGCCAGTTTTTCTCGCTTCGCGGATTACAATAGCAGTCAGCAATTGGCAGCGGTAGAAAACGATTTGATTACGCAAATAAATAAGCAATTAGCAGAAGATATTTTCAACAAAGCATTAAACAATTGGTGATTTTTACAAATGAATCTTCAACAATTTAAACAATTTATAAAAACTCCTGAGCAGCTAACGGCAAAGGATGCAGCAGAAATAGAAAAAGTGCTAGAACAATTTCCGTATTTTCAAACGGCGCATTTGTTGTATTTAAAAGCGCTTCACAACGACAATAATATCAATTACAATACACAATTAAAAAAGGCGGCTGCTTATTCCGGCAACCGAACGGTGTTGTATCAACTCATCAAAAAAACGAGTAAAACTGCGGAAGAAAAAGCACTTCAAAAAAATAATATTTCGACGCCCGATTTGGTAGCGCCTAAAAATGAAGAAAGTATCGTTCGTAATTTAGAGCGCGAAGAAGAACAAATTTTGGAGCCTGAAAAAAATAATTTTTCAGATGCGGTTGATCAAGAAATTTTGAAAGAGGCTGTGAGCGCATCTTTCGAGCTGAATTTAATTCAAGTCGAAGAAATAAAATTGGAATCAGAAAATCCTGTTGTTGAAAATCTGATTGAAAAAGCGAATGAGAATTTTACGAAAACAAAACATTCCTTTTCGGATTGGTTGCGAAAAACAGATGGAAATGAAACCTCAATTTCGGAATCAAAAACAACAGATAATGCAACGGATTTAATCTCTAAATTTATTGAAGACGCTCCAAAAATAAAACCTAAAACTGCATTTTATTCGCCCGTAAATATGGCGCGCCAAAGTGTGATGGACGATGATTTTTTTGTAACGGAAACGCTCGCGAATATTTACGAACAGCAAGGAAATTATGCAAAAGCCATCCATGCGTTTGAAAAATTAAAAATAAAACATCCTCAAAAAAATAATTTTTTCAACGACAAAATTCGTGCTTTGAAAAAACTTTTAAATCAAAAAAAATAATTTTTACTGACTGATTTTTTATCGATTAAATTTTACGAAAAGAATCTGTTTTCGTGTTTAATTTCGCTAATTTAATAGTGGAAAGAATAAAAAAATAAATTACTTTCGCAAAGCTATAAAGCGGACAGATACTTCTTTTATGATAAAAAACATCGTAGGCATACAACAAATTGGCATCGGAGTTCCTAATGTAAAAGAGGCTTTCAAATGGTATCGTCAAACGTTCGGGATGGACATTCCTATTTTTGAAGAAGCTGCGGAAGCAAAGTTGATGTTGCCTTACACGGGCGGGAAAACGCAGGCGCGTCATGCTATTTTAGCCATTAATTTAAAAGGTGGCGGCGGTTTTGAAATATGGCAATATACCAGTCGTAAAGCGGAATCTGCTACATTTGATTTGCAATTGGGCGATTATGGAATTTTTTGTACCCGTATCAAAACCATTGATGTGAAAGGATCTTACGAAAATTACAAATCTAAAAATATAGATTTAGTAAGTGAAATATTAAAAGATCCAGCAGGCAATGAACATTTTTTTATGCGTGATCCGTTCGGAAATCTTTTTCAAGTAGTAAAGGGCTGGGATTGGCTCAGCATCAGCAAAGGAAAACAATTAACTGGCGGTTCTGCAGGTTGTATGATTGGTGTTTCCGACATTGATAAAGCGCGAAAATTATACAGCGATGTGTTGGGTTATAACGAAGTGGTGTACGATGAAGAAGGTGTTTTTGATGATTTTAATTGTTTGCCGAGTGGAAAAAATAAAGTGCGTCGCGTATTATTAAAACATGGCGGTTTGCGCAAAGGTAGTTTCAGTCGTTTGTTGGGCGCGAGTCAAATTGAATTGGTGAAAATTTACGATCGCACACCACAAAAAATATTTGTGAATCGCTTTTGGGGAGATTTAGGTTTTATCCATTTGTGTTTTGATATTACTGGCATGGCGAATTTGGAAAAAGAATGTACTGAAAAAGGATTTCCGTTTACGGTGGATAGCGCTAATTCCTTTGATATGGGCGAAGCTGCAGGACATTTTAGTTACATCGAAGATCCGGATGGAACGCTGATAGAATTCGTGGAAACACATAAAATTCCGATTCTTAAAAAAATAGGTTGGTACTTGAATTTACAAAAAAGGAATCCGGAAAAATCTTTACCAATGTGGCTGCTCAAGTCGCTTTCCTTAAATCGCGTACGCGGATAAAATTTTTTTTAACGATTTTTGGGCTTCGAAAAATTAATTTTTCAAAGCTCATTTTTCTTTCAAAAAAATAATTTTCGGATAGGAAATATAATTTATCTTTGCGCGAACAAAAAAATATTTCTATGAATTTTCCTGAGAATTTAAAATACACCAAAGACCACGAATGGGTGCGTGTAGAAGGTGCTAACGCGTATATCGGAATTACTGATTTCGCACAAAACGAATTGGGCGATATTGTGTACGTAGAAATTGAAACACAAGGAGAATCGTTGAACAAAGAAGAAGTTTTTGGAACGGTGGAAGCCGTGAAAACAGTTTCCGATTTATTTATGCCTTTAACAGGAAGTGTGTTGGAAATAAATCCTGAATTACAAAGCAATCCGGAAGTTGTAAATAAAGATCCGTACGGAAAAGGATGGATGGTAAAAATCAGCATCGGCGATAAAAATGAATTGAGCGAGTTGCTTTCTGTGGAAGATTATAAAGCTTTAACGGGACATTAATTTTTGAAAAAATAATTTTTCAGACACCATTTTTAATATTTATTTCATCGCATTTTAAGGCATCGAAAAATTAATTTTTCGATGCCTTTTTTTATTCGTAGAAATTTATCGTTCAAAAAAATATTTTTTTAAGCAATAATCTTGTTTTTCTTTAAGATTTTTTAACAGGAGTCGAAAAAAATATTATAGTATATTTGTCGCCATTCGACTTATAAAAACGGTGAAAAAGAAATTACGCAATCGCATTTCAGGACTTTTATTACTCACGGTTTTTTTATACGTGCAGTTTCCTTTTTGCGCTTTTCACCATCACGAAGAGGAGCTGAAATGTATTTATACCGGCAGCGACAGTTCCAATGATTTAACTCACAGCAACACTCAGAATCCACATTTACACAACAGTTCTACGGATGTTTGTTTTGTGTGCTCGGCGCATTTAATTAAAATATTTTCTGTTGAAAAAAATAATTTTTCGATTGAAAAAACATCCGCGCTATTTATTGCCAAATTGATTTTTAATACTCCTGAAAAGGAATATCAGAATACCTTAAAAGCAAGAGCTCCTCCTACAATCGTGTAAAAACAAAACACAATTAGCTACCTTCGAAAAAATAATTTTTCGAAATGGTTTTTTCACACAATTTATTTATCAAGAAATTAGAATGAAAAAAATATTTTTTCTCGTCCTTTTTATGGGAATTTTAGTTTTGGGGAACGCCCAAACATTAAGCGGCACTATTACGGATGCTGATACCAAAGAGGCGATTCCTGGAGTTGCCGTTTATATCCCAGATTTAAAAGAAGGTGCAGTAAGCGACATCAACGGCGTTTATAAAATCAGTAATCTCCCGAAAAAAAAATTTTTGGTGCAAGTGCAATACTTGGGTTATGCAAATGTGGTGGTAACTCTTGATTTTGCTGTTGTTACAACAAAAAATTTCGCACTAAAGCAATCCGCCACAGAAGGCAATGAAGTAACCATAACGGGTGTTTCGCAAGCTACGGAAGTAAAACAAAGTCCGGTGCCGATCGTTTCTATTGATCACGAATACCTGCAGCAAAACATGGCTACCAATGCGATTGATGCCATTGCGAAAGTGCCAGGTGTAAGTACCGTTACTACGGGACCCAATGTTTCCAAGCCTTTTATCCGCGGTTTGGGATACAATCGTGTGCTTACAACTTATGATGGATTGCGCCAGGAAGGGCAACAATGGGGCGATGAACACGGAATAGAAGCAGACGAATACGATATTGATAAAATAGAAATTATCAAAGGTCCAGCAAGTTTGATGTATGGCTCTGATGCCTTGGCAGGCGTGGTAAATATCATTCCAACACCAGTTGCTCCCGAAGGAAAAATACAAGGGGAAGTGTTGAGCGAATATCAAACCAATAATGGAATGATTGGGAATTCTGCGATGCTGTCTGGCAGTGCTGCTAATGGCTTCGAGTGGTTAGGGCGCGTGTCGCATAAAATGGCGATGGACTATCAAAATAAATACGATGGGCGTGATTATGGAACAGCGTTTCGAGAAACAGATGCCAGCGGGACGGTTGGTTTAAATAAATCATGGGGTTATTCCCGATTGAATTTTTCGGTGTTTGATGATTTGCAAGAAATTCCAGATGGCAGCCGAGATTCGCTAACAGGGCAGTTTACCAAACAAATTACAGAAGCAGATTTATTTCGCCCAGTGGTTTCTCCAGCAGAATTAAATACATACGACATCAGTATTTTACATCAACATGTTCAACATTACCGTCTTTACACAACCAATAACTTTATCCTCGGAAACGGAAAATTGGCGGTTAATTTGGGATATCAAGAAAGCATTCGTAGAGAATACAGCCATCCTACAGCACCAGATGTACCCGGTTTAGATTTGGTATTAAATACTTTTTCATACGATACCAAATATTATTTCCCGGAAAAAAAAGGTTGGCAACCGATTGTCGGGATCAATGGAATGTATCAATCCAACAATTCTTCGCAAGGTACGGAGGCAGTGATTCCTTCGTATAATTCATTGGATGCTGGCGCTTTTGCAGTGGTTAAAAAAACATTTAATCGTTTGGAAGTTTCTGGAGGAGTTCGGTACGATTCGCGCTTTTTCAACAACAGCGCACTTTACGTTAAGCCAAATGCTTCCACTGGTTTTGATGAAACAGTAACGGGTAGTGATACGCTGGGAGCGAGTCGTCCGTTTGGAAATTATAAACACACCTTTTCCGGCGTTACCGGAAGCTTTGGAGGAAGCTACGATGTTACAGACAAATTTTTGATAAAAGCAAATATTGCACGAGGGTATCGTGCTCCCAATATTGCTGAAATATCCGCCAATGGTGTACATCCTGGCACGAATGTGTATCAAATTGGCAATCCAGATTTAAGTCCTGAATTTAGTTTGCAGGAGGATCTCGGATTTTCCTATACTTCCAAAGCCGTAGTAGCGAGTTTAGATTTATTTAACAATGATATTTCTAATTATATCTACAATCAAAAATTAACCAACAATAAAGGTCAAGATTCTGTTATCGTTACAGGGAATCAAACGTTTAAATATACGGCATCGCATGCGGAATTGTATGGCGGAGAGTTTAGTTTAGACATTCATCCAACAGATTGGCTGCATTTCGAAAATGGATTTTCAGCAGTTTTTGCTGTAAATAAAGGGAATGGACAGCCAGTAGCCGACAGTGCGAAATATTTACCTTTTATTCCTCCTGTACATTTAACAAGTGATTTGAGGGCTACTTTTAAGAAGAAATATACCCATTTTTCACATCTTTTCGCAAAAGCGGAAGTGGAGCTATTTGCTGCTCAAAACAGAGTTTTTTTAGCGTATAATACGGAAACTCCAACTCCTGGCTATACCATTTTTAATATAGGTCTTGGTGCAGATATTACTTCTCGATCTGGAAAAACGCTTTTTCATTTTTCGGTGATGGGAAATAATCTTTTTGACGCTGCTTATCAAGATCATTTGAGTCGTTTAAAATATTTTGGATACAACTACGCAACTGGCAGAATGGGAATGTTTAACATGGGTAGAAATATTGGTTTTAAAATAACAGTTCCGTTGGATTTAAAGTAAAAAAATAGTTTTTAACAAGAGCTGGAGGATAATATATCTTCCGGCTTTTTTCTTTTTAAAAATATTCTCCTACATTTGCTAAGAGTTAAAAGCGGAAAAACGTAACTAAAAGCTTTTAGTTACGTTGAAGCGGAGACGAGTACGAACGAGTAATTTAATAATTATGATTCTTTTTGCGTGAAAAAACACATACTCTCAGCCCTTCTTTTCTTTTCTTTTCTTTTCAGCAGTTATGCAGGAAATCTTTATTGGATAGGTGGTTCGGGTTCGTGGACGGATGCTTCGCATTGGTCTGCAACAAGCGGAGGAATACATGGTTTTTTTGTTCCGACAGCCAACGACAATGTTTTTTTCGATAAGAACTCTTTTAATTGGGGTAATGAGACTGTGCAAATAAGCGGCTCAGTAAATTGCCGGAATTTAGTTTTCACAAACAATATACTCTATCCTGTTTTACAAGGCACAGCAACAGATAAACTAAACATTTACGGCTCATTAAATATTTCATCCGATTTAAAAAATAATTTTTTAGGAAGTATTTATTTTAAATCGGGATATACTGGAAATATCATTAATATTGACCCTTCTGAATCGCTAACAAGCGATGTTTATTTTGATAATGCGTATGGTTCTTGGAGTTTAAATAATCCGCTTGTACTTAGAGGAAATCATTCGATTAACCTTATTGCTGGAAATTTTATTTCTAACGGACAATTAATTGATGCGTCCCTGATAAATGCTCCTCCAAATGCACTTCACAAAAGTCTAAATTTAGCAAATTCAGCCGTTTGTTTAACGGCAGCTTTCAGCGGCAGCGGAAATATTTCCAATTATAATATTACTCACACTACATTTAGCTTAAGCAGAATCGTTTTTTCCAATACTACTCAATCAGGAGGGTATAGTAATGTGACACTTTTCGATTTACCTGGTAGTGATAGTATCCATATCAAATATAAAGATCCACTTTGTAATGGACAATGCAATGGGCAACTTATTACATTTGCGGTTTATATCATAGGAGGAGTTGGTCCATATACTTATCAATGGATTGGTCCTCCGAATGCAAGTGGAGATACGCTTAACAATGCTTGTGCTGGAAATTACGCATTTGTTGTAACAGATCTTGGAAATGGCAGCACAAAATATAATTTTAGATTTGTGATTACTGTGCCAAGCCAATTGTTGCCCAATACAGCAATCAAGAAGAAGCCTACTTGTTTTGGAGACTGCAATGGAGGTATTAGTATTTCTTTTTCGGGAGGGGTAACTCCATATGCTTATTCGTGGTTTCCAAGTGGAGAAACAACTTACAGTGCCACTAATTTGTGTGCAGGAGGCTATACGATAACAGCAACAGACGCCAATGGATGCACATCTACTTCCTCTGCTACCATAACGCAACCTCTTCCAATTGCCCCGAATCCTACTTTTACGAATGTTACTTGCAATGGCTTTTGCAATGGAACGGCCACTTGTGCACCCACAGGAGGAAATAATCCATCTTATACCTATTCTTGGTCAAACGGACAAACAACACAAAGTATTTCTAATTTATGTCCTGGAACTTATACCATAACAGTTAAAGATGATTCCCTTTGTTCAGGAACAGCCACTGTTCTGATTACGCAACCTCCTAAACTTATTTTAACCCCCTCCAGCAGTAATGTAACTTGTTTTGGTTTGTGCAACGGTTCCGTTTCAGTAGCACCTGTTTCAGGAGGCACAGCACCTTACACGTATTCATGGACACCAAGTACTGTAGTAGGAACAGGTGCTGCTACTCTTTGTATTGGGACATACAGTGTAACCGTAACAGATGCAAACGGCTGCAGCGCAACGGCATCCTTCAATATCACTCAACCAGCTAAAATTAACCCGAATGCAACAAGTACAAATGTAAAATGTTTTGGAAGTTGTACTGGCACAGCGTCTTCCTTGCCTTCTGGAGGAACAGGAGCATATACGTATTCTTGGTCGCCTGGAGCGCAAACAAGTTCTTCTATATCTAATTTATGTCTGGGCATATATACCGTAACTGTTACAGATGCTAATGGATGTACGGGGACACAATCAGTTACAATTGTTCAACCAGCAGCCCCACTCAAAGATTCACTGGTGTTAGTAAAAATAACTTGTAACGGTTCTTGTAATGGTAGCATAACTGATTTTACAAGTGGAGGGACTCCAGCTTATACTTATTCATGGTCCAGTGGACAAACAACATCTGCCATATCTGGACTTTGTGCTGGCACTTATGTATTGACGGTTAAGGATGTCAATGGCTGTACTAGCTCTCAAAGTATAACACTTATCCCTCCTCCTGTTTTGACCGTAAGTCCAACAGGTACAAATATATCTTGTAATGGGGCTTGCAACGGTTCTGTAACAGCCAATCCTTCTGGTGGGACACCTGGATACACTTATTCTTGGTCGCCTGGTGCACAAACAACTTCTTCAGTAGCTAATTTATGCGCTGGAACATATACCGTAACCGTTACGGATGCTAACGGGTGTACTCAAACTGGAAAGGTTAAAATTACTCAACCTAATGTTTTAACAGTTGGGATTACTCCAAGTCCTGCAATCATAGCATGTAATGGAAATTGTAATGCTAGCATTTCTTCCAATGTAAATGGAGGAACGGCTGGATATACTTATTCATGGTCGCCTGGAGCGCAAACAACTCCTACATTGTCAGGTCTGTGCGCCGGAACTTATTCTCTTACAGTTACAGATGCAAATGGTTGTACTGCGAATACAAGTGTTACTATCACTCAATCGCCTTTACTGTCATTATTAACGACCAATACTCCTCCTTCTTGTAACGGAAAGTGCGACGGGATTATAAACGCTGTTGCCTCAGGTGGGACAGGAGTCTATACATATTCTTGGTCGCCAGGAGGTCAAACTTCAGCGACAATAAACAATTTGTGCGCCGGAACCTATAAGGTGATTGTAACCGATGCAAATGGATGCAAGGATTCTGCGACGGTTACATTAATAGCACCTCAACCGCTTAATGTAGCTATTGTCGTAAAAAATGCAAGTTGTTCTGGCACTTGTGATGGAAAAGCAGTGCCAACAGTAACTGGAGGAACTGCTCCATATACGTATTTATGGATGCCTGGAAGTTTAACAACAGACAGCATTTTAAACCTCTGCGCTGGGAATGGATATTCTTTAAAGGTAACGGATGCAAATGGTTGTTTTATTACAGCCAATTTCAGTATAACACAGCCTACACTGCTTTCTGTTTCTGTTACATCCACTACGTCGAGTTGTAATATATGTAATGGATCTGCTTCTGTAACAGCTGTTGGAGGCACTTCTCCATATACTTATTCTTGGTCTAATGGGCAAACAACGGCGAATGCTACGGCGTTATGTGTTGGAAGTTATACTGTTACAATAAAGGATGCAGATGGATGTATAGCAAGTAAAGCAATTCTTATTAATCCAACAGTTAATATTATTATTACCAGTTCATCCAATAGTGTGAGTTGTTTTAATTCCTGCGATGGAACAGCCACTGCAAATGCTGCAGGAGGAGTATCTCCTTACACATATAGTTGGAATCCAAGTGGAGAGACAACGCAAACAGCTACTGGCTTGTGCTCTGGGGTAACCTATACTATCACTGCGACGGATGCAAATGGATGTTTTAATACATCAACTGTGGTATTCTCTAATCCACCACAACTTACTTTAAATACAAGTCAAACTAATATTTCATGCAACGGAGGATGTAATGGTACAGGTACTGTAACAGCTTCTGGAGGTACAGGAACCTATACCTATTCTTGGTCAGGTGGACAAACAACGTCGTCTATAAATAGCCTTTGTGCAGGTACTTATTTAGTAACGGTAAAAGATGCGAATGGGTGCAGTGCTATTGATAGCGTTAAGATAATCCAAGCTCCGCCGATAGCAGATAATCCAACGGTTGTAAAAGCAGATTGTTCGATGAATGATGGAAGTATTACCTTGGCTCCTACTGGTGGGGTACCTGCATATACCTATTTATGGTCGCCAGGAGGACAAACAACCTCTTCTATAACAAATATCGTGGCAGGCATTTATACGGTTAGCATTACAGATGCTGCTGGATGTGTAAAAGTATTTCAAATAGCCGTAGGTAATGTCACTGGACCCGTTTTAATAGGAGGATTCACCCCTGTTTCATGTAATGGTTCTTGCGATGGTACTGCAACGGTAACTGCTAGTGGCGGAAATCCGGGATACACTTATTCTTGGTCGCCAGCAGGACAAACAACCAACTCGATTTCAAATCTTTGCTCGGGATTGTATATCGCAAAAGTGACAGATGCTTCTGGATGTATGTCGTTCGATACTATTACCGTTACAACTCCTTTAAAAATATCTCCAAACGCAACTGTTGTCTCTCCATCTTGTAATGGTGGTAATAATGGGTCAATCTCTTTTAGTCCTACAGGAGGTACTTCTGCGTACACGTATGCTTGGAATCCAAGCGTATCCGTTACCTCTGTGGCAAATAATCTTTCTTTTGGGACATACAGTGTTACCATTACGGATTCAAAAGGATGTGATACGGCTGTGGTGATAAATATTGTGCAACCAACTGCTCTTAGTGTAATAATCACTGCTACCAACGTAACATGTAATGGTTCTTGCAATGGGAAAACAACAGCGAATGTAACAGGTGGAACAGGGGCTTATACATACAGTTGGTCGAATGGAGCCACACAACCAAGTGATGTAAATCTATGCCCTGGTACTTACACGCTCACAGTTACAGATGCCAATGGATGTACTGTTACGCAGCAAGCTGTTATTACACAACCTCCTTTACTTTCTTCTTCTGTTGTTTATACAAATGTAAAGTGTAATTTATCATGTGATGGGACGGCTAATCCAACTGTAACTGGTGGAACAAGCCCTTATACTTACTCTTGGACAAGCGGACAAACCACTCAAAATGTCAATACTCTTTGTGCCGGATCTTATACACTTACGGTTACAGATGCGAATGGTTGTACGTCACAAAATACAGTTGTTATTACACAACCCGCTAAAATAGCAATTACTATTCCTAATGCTGTGGTAAGTTGTAATGCCAGTTGTGATGCAATGGCTAATCCGACTGTAACTGGTGGAACAAGTCCTTATACGTATTCTTGGAGTAATGGACAAACTACTCAAAATGCAAATAATCTTTGTCCTGGATCCTATAATCTGGTTGTAACGGATGCGAATGGATGTAGTGCCAATCAAAACGTAACAATCACAGCACCATTACCAATTACTGAAAACATTACTCATACTGACCCCTCTTGTGTTGGAAGTTGTAATGGGACAGCATCTTCTAATCCCATTGGAGGTACTTCTCCATACACGTATCAATGGTTACCTGGAAACCAATCTACGCAAAACATAAACGGATTGTGTGCTGGTATATATACTCTTATTGTTACCGATGCACATTCTTGTGCCGACACAGAAATGGTTACGATTGCAAACCCTTCTGTTCTTACGATAACACCGACAACTGCTGCCGCAAATTGCGGTACCTGTAACGGCGCCATTACAGCTGTTCCTTCCGGAGGAGTTGGCGCTTACACTTACTCGTGGATTCCTGGAGGACAAACAACTTCCACTATTAACAATGTGTGTGCGGGTATTTATACGGTAACTGTTACAGATGCAAATGGCTGTTCGAGCAAACTTGTAATTCCATTAAGTAATTCGAGTGGACCTTCAGGAGATATGATGACTCAAACGAATGTTTCTTGTAATGGATCCTGCAACGGAACAATTACAGATGTTCCTTCTGGGGGAGTTTCTCCATATACCTATTCTTGGACACCAGGTGGGCAAACATCCAATGCAGTATCCAATTTATGTGCGGGAAAATATTTCGTTCAAATAACGGATGCGAATGGATGTATCCGAATTGACAGTACTACTATTGTACAACCAGGACCGCTCAATACTACACCTACGACTGTGAAAGCAACTTGCGCGGGAGTTTGCAATGGATCTATTACTCTCACTGTTTCTGGAGGAACGTTGCCTTATACCTATTCATGGAATACAGGACAAACTACATCTTCGCTTTCTAATTTGTGTCCGGGAGAATATGTTTATAATATTACAGATGCAAATGCGTGTACATTTAAAGATTCGGTTGCAATTGTACCAACAACTATTTTAACAGCTCCTGTAAGTGTTGTGCCTGCAGGATGTAATGGGATCTGCAATGGTTCTGCAACGATAACACCCGCTGGTGGATCAAGTCCTTATACTTACCAATGGAATGATTCTCAATCTCAAACCACTGCAACAGCAAGCGCCTTGTGTGCTGGTAATTATACCGTAACTGTTACGGATGCGAACGGTTGTACAGCAGCTGGATTAGCCACCATACTACAAAACTCAACAATACTTGCAAATCCTACTGTTACAGCTTCTACTTGTGGAATGTGTAACGGACAAATAACACTTGCGCCTTCTGGCGGAACTGCTCCTTATACATATATGTGGAGTAGCGGACAAACAAGCTCTTCCGCAAACGGACTTTGCGCTGGCGTATATGATGTAAATATTACGGACAACAAAGGGTGTACTTCCACAACAACAATTACGGTAAACAGTAGCGGAGGTCCAACCGTAACGATTACATCTACAAATGCCACTTGTTTTGGAACTTGCAACGGAACTGCTACTGCCATTCCTTCTGGAGGAAGTGCTCCATACACTTATCTATGGATACCAGGTGGACAAACAACCAATTCGGTAAATAGTTTATGTGCTGGCATCTACAATGTACAAGTAATTGATTCAGCGGGCTGCTCAACTATTAAAACAGTCATTATAACATCCAATCAGGCTTTTACAATCAATCAAAGTGTAAGCAGTACTCCTTGCGGACTTTGTAACGGCAGTATTTCGGTGAATCCAATGGGTGGCACAGCGCCTTATACATACTTGTGGGCTCCGGGAGCTCAAACCACAGCGACAATTAACAGCCTTTGTGCCGGAACATACACCGTAACAGTAACGGACGCATCGAGTTGTAAACAAACTTTTGCAATTCCAGTCAATAACCCGACAAGCCCAACAGTAAATATTACTACTACTAATATTACGTGCAATGGTACTTGTAACGGATCAGCCACTGCAATGGTCAGCGGCGGAGTTTCTCCTTATACTTATTCATGGAGTAACGGTCAAATAGGTGCTACCGATAATGGATTGTGTGCTGGAAATTATTCTCTGAAAGTAACGGACAATGCAGGCTGCGTGCGTACACTCGTATTCACAATCACAACACCAACATCCATTACATTTAGTAAGACATTTGTATCTCAACCTAAGTGTGCTGGTTCTTGTAACGGTATTATTACAGTGATTCCTTCTGGAGGCACACTGCCGTTTACGTACGTTTGGAACCCAGCCATTAGCACCACTGCTACAGCCAGTAATTTATGTGCTGGTTCCTATTCGGTTACAGTTACGGATGCCAACGGTTGTGCTACTCCGCAACAAACATTTATACTTATTAACCCAACTCCAATCACAGTTTCCCATATAGTAGTAAACACCGCTTGTAATACCGCAAATAATGGCTCTATCACGGAAACCGTTGGCGGCGGTACTCCTCCATACTCTTTCCAATGGTCTGGAAGCTCATTGGCTACCACACAAAGTCTAATGAATATTTTACCAGGCGATTACATTCTTACGGTAACGGACGCAAACGGATGTAGTATTAAAGACAGTGCAATAGTAACCGCCGCTGTTACCACTTTGGTAGAAGCTGGAAACGACACTTCTTTCTGTCAATCTGGAAATATTACACTAAAAGCAACTGGAAATGTAGGTGGATTAACTTACCAATGGTTTCAATTACCGGGCATGGTACTTATTGCCAATACGCAATCAGTTTCAGTAAATCCACCAACAGGTACTACGGATTATGTAGTAGTTGCTACCAACGGAACTTGTCCAGATGCGGATACTGTATCTGTTACTTCTAATCCTTTACCAGTTGTCAATATGGGAGCTAATCAAACAATAGTCATCTATACAAGTATAACTATTGGAGGCAGTCCTACCGGCCCTCCGGGCTCTACATATTCTTGGCATCCTACAACAGGATTGAGCGATTCAACAGCTGCTAATCCAGTTGCTACACCTCTTACAACAACTACTTATACGGTAACTGTTACCAATGCGAGCGGTTGTTCTGAAAGAGACTCTGTAACAATTACTGTATTACCTGAAATCAGCTTCCCGAATGGGATTACACCGAATGGAGATGGTAAAAACGATACGTGGATTATTGATAACATCCAATATTTCCCAAAATGTTTGGTTGAGATATATAATCGTTGGGGCGAATTACTATTTAGTTCTCCTGGATACATCACCAAATGGGATGGTACTTATAATGCCAAGCCATTACCAGTTGGAACCTATTATTACATTATTAATCTGAACGATCCTCGATTCCCTAATGTATATACAGGACCTATAACCATACTACGTTAAAAATAAGAAGATGAAAAAACGTATCGTATTGCTCGTATTAGTAATTGGCTTTGTGAAAGTACAAGCTCAGCAGCTACCTATGTTTAGTCAGTACATGATGAATGATTTTGTACTAAATCCTGCAGTAGCAGGAACATTGCCTTATTACGAAGCAGCTTCTAATAATAGATACCAATGGGAAGGCATTACAGATGCGCCCCGAACATATACGCTTAGTGTGAACGGACCTTGGAGAGGGAAAAACATGGGATTAGGAGGATACCTCTATACCGATAATACAGGTCCTACCCGAAGAACAGGTTTTGAAGCCAGTTATGCCTATCATATCCGATTATCAGAAAATTTACGATTGTCTTTTGGGTTATCTGCAGGGCTACAACAATTTGCCATTGATGGTTCTAAAATAACATTGCGTGATCCAGGTGATTTAGTGTTAAGCGATCAATTGCAGTCCACATTAGTACCTGACTTTGCCTTTGGTATGTACTTATACTCCGACCGTTTTTACTTGGGTGTGTCTGCACCACAGTTGTTGCAAGACAAATTAAAGTTTTTCGATAATACCAACACCCCGCTTAGCGACCTTGCTACTCATTACTATGCCACAGCAGGCTATAAAATTAAATTATCAGATAACTTTGATTTACAACCCACCACGATGGTGAAATATGTGTATCCGGCTCCCGTACAAGTGGATGCAGGTTTGCGACTTATTTATCAAGACCAAATGTGGATAGGTGCTGATTACCGTACCATGGATGCTATTTCGGCGATGATTGGATATACTGTTAAAAAGAATTTGATGTTCGGCTTCGCGTACGATTTTACTACTACTGATATCCGCAAATACAGCAGTGGAACCTACGAACTAATGATTGGTATTAAATTCGCCACACGTACTCGAAACGGAAGCCAAGCGCAAGTTCAATAAATTTTAGGAAATACTTTCTGCACACGCAATCGAGAGTTGAAATCTCGTCAAATATACTGCCCATCCGCGAAAGCGTGAGCTGTAATTATTTTAATGATTCAATTGTACTGCAACTCGCCCTCCACAATTTTTGCAGGAGAAGTGTAAGGATGTTCCATTTCCTTTGTGGCGCTCATTATATGTAGTACTGTCCAGCCGCGAAGTTTCAAGAAATCGGAAACAAGTGAGCGATGACATCTCCACCAAACAGCTTCGGAACACATATAAGCAGTGCGTTGTTTTAAAGCCATTTCCTCCAAATCGCATATCGCTTTTTTAAAATTATCGGTTTCCATATAATCCGCGTAGCCTCTGAAAGAAGCCAATCGCCAAGCTGTGTTAATTGAATTGGGATTCACTTTCCTTCTACCGCCAAGGTCTTTCAAATGGACGTATTGAATTTTATTTTCCGGTAACGAAATTTCTAATGCTTCTTTATTAAAATGCGGATAACGTCTTGAACCCGGAAAGCTTCGGATATCTACAAGCAAATCTATTTCAAAGACGTGCAACATAGCAACAAACTCCTCGAAACTATGTGTGGAATGACCGATTGTCCAGATTGTTTTATTTTCAGTCTTCGCCATTTTGTTTCTTATATTTCCACCGTCATTGCGTTTTCGCCAACGCCCAAATTTTTTAATTGTTTTAGCACTGCATCCATCATTGGAGGAGGTCCGCAAATATAAAATTGCTGATGAAAATCGGTAATAATTGATTTAAGAAAATTTTCAGTAATCATTCCGTGATGATGATTCGTTGTTTTTTCATCAGATAAAATATTGATAAACGCATCACCTAATAAATTCGTAAACTCTTTTTCAAGTATAATATCAGCTTTGGTTTTATTTGCGAATACGAGTTTATTATTTCCGATTTCTTTCTTCTGTTTAAGATATTTGAAAATAGAAATGAAAGGCGTAATTCCTGCGCCACCTGCTATAAACACACCTTCTCCTTTGTATGAAATTGCTCCAAATACTTCACCTATAATTAACTCATCGCCCTTTTTTAGTCGCAACAATTCATTGGTAACACCTTTGTGCGAAGGATATGTTTTGATGACAAATTCGAGGTAATCATCCTCGGGCAAACAGGTAAAAGTAAAGGGTCTTTTTTCTTCTTCCCAACCATTTTTGTTAATGGCAATTTCTGTTGCTTGTCCCGGATTAAATTTATATCCTGCAGGTTTATCGGTTATAATTTTTACCACATCGCGGGTAATTTTTTCTATCGAGTGGATTTTTACAATTTGCTTTTCCATAATTTTATTTTTATAGTTTTTATTTTTTATTTTGTGAGGAAATTCTTAATCTCCGCCCTTTTTGTAATTCGTTCTTTTATTTTGATAAAGAATCAAACGTAAAGAACTGTCTTTTGTAACATAAGCCCAAGCCCAATTGATAAATATAATGAGTTTATTTTTCACGCTTAAAATCAACATCAAATGAAGAAACATCCAAACCAACCAAGCGAAATAACCTTTAAAATGAAGCAAATGTAAATCAACAACTGCTTTGTTTCTGCCAATTGTAGCCATTGATCCGAGGTCTTTGTATTCAAAATCAATAGTTGGTTTATTTAGTTCTATAAATTTTAAATTTTTCGCCAGTATTTTTGCTTGGTTGATAGCAACGTTCGCCACTTGCGGATGACCTTTGAGATAAAGAGGCGTTTCCATAAATGCGATGTCTCCAATGGCAAAAATAGTTTCACTTCCAGAAATTTTATTTATCCGATTTACTTTAAATCTGTTTCCGTTAGCAAATATATTTTCCTGAAATCCGCTTATTTTATTTCCCGTAACTCCTGCTGTCCAGATGACTGTTTTTGTTTTAATCTTTTCGCCATTATTTAATATTAAAACAGTGCCATCGTAATCCTTCACAAAAGTCTCTGTAATTATTTCAACTCCTAATTGTTTCAAGTAATTTTTAGAATCTATTTTCGATTGATCACTCATATTATTCAAGGTATTTTTACTTCCTTCAATCAGTAAAATCTTGAATTTTGAAAAATTAATTCTCGGATAATCTTTCGGTAAAATATTATTTTTTATTTCTGCAAATGCGCCTGAAAGCTCAACGCCTGTGGGTCCGGCACCAACTATTACGAGATTTAATAGAGCAACTTTTTCTTCTTCAGTCGCAGAAATTATTTTTTCAAAAGTCAGCAAAATATGATTTCTAACAGTTATCGCATCGTAAGTAGATTTGAGTGTTAGTGCGTTATCCGATATATTTTGATTGCCAAAAAAGTTGGTGGTACAACCTATTGCCATCACCAAATAATCATACGTAAAATCGCCAATAGAGGTAGTTATTTTATTGTTTTTCTCATCAACACTTTGAACTTCAGCTAAACGAATCTGAACATTTTTCTTGTTCTTAAAAATATTTCTAAGCGGGAATGAAATGCTTGATGGCTCAAGTTGAGAAGTGGCAACTTGATAAAATAAAGGTTGGAATTGATGGTGATTTATTTTATCAATCAAAAGAACATCAAAAAGATTTTCGTCTAACTTTCTGACCAATTGGATTCCTGCAAATCCGCCACCTACAACTATTATTTTCTTCTTTATTTTCATTGTATAAGGTGGTAAGTCTGTCCGTTCTCTACTTCTACTCCACAGGAAGTCGGTAATAATACTACTCCTGCAAGCGCTAGTGTAACTACTTTTTTTATGTTTGATATTTTATGCAAAGATGAGTGGCGCAGCAGCATTTGGTGTTACATAATTTGTTAAGTTTTTTATATCATTCACACTTACTTTACGAATTGATTTTCAAAAAATAATTTTTCTAACGGAAAACTTTTCCTTTTCGGATTTCCAATTCGCCGATTCTTTCTAAATGCTTGATGGTGCGAATAACCGTTTCCACACGCAAGCCAGTAAGATATGCAATTTCTTGTCGCGTAAGTGTCAATTGATATTTTCCGTCTCCAGAAAAATTATTTTTCTTTTTGAAATAATCAATTAATGTTAAAATATGATGTTCCGGTTTGAAGTTGGCAAATTCCTTCATCTGCATTGCTTTGTAAGAAATTCGCGAAGCAAGTGTTTTGGTAAATTTAAGATGAATGTCGAAATTATTTTTTAGTAATTCGAAAAAAAAATCTTTCGGAAGTCGGAATAAAATAGTTTCTGCTTCTGAAATAGCATTTGCCGGATATGGAAATTCATCGAACAATGGAGGTTCACCAAAACTTTCTCCGTCTTTAAAAACGCCTTGCACAAATTCCTTCCCATCCTCACTAAAATTTGACATCTTAACGATTCCTGTTTTTATTTGATAAAAGAAAAGTACTTCACTTTCTTCTGAAAAAATAAATTTTCCTTTCGAAAATTTTTTTTCCTGCGCACCAAATTCGATGAGTATTTTCTCCGGAATCATTGTGTATCAAAAAAATAATTTTTTACATCTGATTTTAAAAAGTAGTAGCAGAGGTTTTTGAGTGTTCCCAAAACACATCGCCCCAATCCTTTAATTTTTCTTGATTTAGATTCAATTCGAGATGTTGCTGTTCTGCATTTTTCAATTCTTCTTTTGTAGCGGAATTTTGTATTTCATTAAATAAAATACGTTTCTCAAAACGAATGTGCGCTTCTAATTCCTCTTCAATGTGATTCAAAGATTTTTCCAAATCAGTAGTGTTTTCGAATAATCGTTTTAATCTTCGATGTTCGGAAAGTGCCTTTTTCACCAGTTCATTCTCCCTTCCTAAAATGGGGAAAAGATATTTTTCTTCGATTTTAAAATGTGGCGATAACTGATGTTCGAAAAACCAATCGCAATAATTCTTTATTCGTTTAATGGCAATCGTATTTCTGAATCCTGTTCTTATTTTCCAACACAAAAGCAAACCCTCGTGATGTTCTCTGCTGATTGATTTGAGTGAATTGTGTCTCTGAATCGGTTTTTTAGTTGCTTCCATTTTATGTTATTGAATTCCCTTCATCGCTTGCATTACATTACCAATTCCGAAAGCTCTACTTTTTGCCATTTCGGCTGTTTCACCCGAAAATAATTCGTCAACAGTTTCAGAAAATAAAAAGAGCCACCTCGAAAAATGTTGTGCATTTATTGGTAGTGGCAAATGCTTACCTGCCGGATCGCCTCTAAAACTGCGTGTGTTTAATAATATGCTATTCCAAAATTCACACATTTTCGAAAGATGAAAATCCCAATCTTCTGTTTTTATTACTGCATCAAAAATAGGTGATAAAAGGATATCTTTTCTCACTTTGTTGTAAAAAGAATGAACCAACAAATGCACGTCGTCAATTGCCTTTATATCAGACTTATCCATGATCGAATTTTTTTTCGAGTTCGATTGCTTTTGGAAATAAAATATTATTTTCTAAATGGACATGCAAATGCAAATCTTCTTCAAATTCTTTGAGCAAGGCGAAGGTTACTTTGTAGGTGTTGCAAGCATCCGCAGGTGGCGTGTAATTATTACTTAAAGCAGCAATTTTCTCGAAGCGTTCGCCTTCTACAACATGATCGTGTTTCATCATTTCAATCGGATCTTCGATGCTGCCGAAACTTGGTTTCTCCATTCCTTTTTTTGCAGTTTCTGCGGCTACCATTTTTCGGATAAACGGAAAAATAATTAATTCTTCTTTTTTCATGTGTACCGCAAACTCTCCGGCAGATTCATGAAATAGTTTATTGATCTGGAAAAGTTCTGGATGTTTATTTCCGTGCACCGAGCAAATTTTATCTAAAAAAGATTTTAGTGTAGGAGTGGTTTCTTCCACATACCGATGGTGTTTTTTCTCGATATAATTTGCCAATAAATCTAAATGCCAAGAGTTATAATCAATGTCTCTATTCTGTTTCGATTTTTGCAGAGCCGTTAATTCAGCTCGAATTTTTTCAGTATCTATATTCTTTTCTAAGCAAATCGCTTCTAAGGAAATATTTCCTTTGCAACAAAAATCAATGTTGTATTTTTTGAAAATTTTCGCTGTGCGATAATCTTCTCTTACCATTTCGGCAATTGTCTCTTCGGTTATTGTTTTCATGATTTCTGTTTTAAAATTTACTAAATTCAATAGCGCAATCTTTCGCCATCACTACTCTTGCTTTAAATTTTGTTTTTATTAGCAGGCTGTGTTTTTTATTTGCAGGAACAAAAAATACTTCATCCTTTTGGAGTAAAATATCTTTTCCATCCATTTTTAAAACGGCACTACCTTCCGTAATAAGTAGTGTTGCTTCATTGGTGGTGTGATGTTCCGGCATTTCCATTCCTGCAATTCCTTTTACTTCTAATACTTTAAAGTTGTTTCCTGTTTTAAGCAATACAACTTCAGGTTTTGTTAATGTTTCCATGATTAAATAGTTTTTAAAATCGTTTCTTCTCCCCATTTTTTTATTTCTGTATCTGTCCAAATGCGTGGGAAAAATTTACGTTGTTGGAACTGTGGATGTAAATATTTTTTCCATTCTGATCCGCCTGTTGCGGCTTTATTCTCCCCTTTTTTATCTAAGAAAAAGCGAGCAGTTTCTAAATGAACAATAGGCCATTCAACATTATAAATGTGATCAAAACTTCGTAATTTCTCTATTAATTTTTCGGATGGATTTTCAAACTGCAACACTTTGTCTTCAATTGTTTTTCCTTTTAAATCTTGCGCTAAGGCGATAAAAGTTTTTAAATATTTTTCTTCAAATTGTCGAAGTGTGAGTGTCTTTTTTCCGGTTGTTCGGTTCAATCCAGCATCTTTCCAATAAATATTTTCAAAATATTCTTCGATACTCGATTGTGTAGACAAACGTTTTTTACCTGCTTCGTTCACCAAATTTTCTAAGCGTGTGCTGTATAATTCGATGTGTCTGAATTGTGCGCTCTGAAAGCCGCTTGCGGGAGCTAATGTTAAGCGAAAAGTATTGTAATCATCGTAATCCATTCCGTGTTTCATAATGTCGAACGATGTCATTAACATGGATGTATAACGATTGATGCGATCGAGTTTGGAAATCATTATTTCTTCAGAAGGATTGTTATCACCCGAAATTTGTTTCACCTCGTGCAACACTAATTTAAGAAGCAATTCCGTAACTTGATGATACATTATAAAAATTTCTTCGTCCTTAAAATTGGTTCTAGGTTTCTGTAAGGATAATAAAGTTTCGACACCTATATAATCCCAATAATTAATAGGCTTTGCGTGTAATAACCCTTTCAAATACGTATCTGGATTTTCACCCAAATTTTTGTATTTTTCTTCGATTGCTTCAATAATATTATTTGGTTCCATAATTTTTATTTTAAATAACGCAGAGCAGCATAATCAATAGATTAATTAAAACGCATGCCACAAAAGCACGAATAACCCATTTGGTGGGAGCTTGCGAAATAACCGAAACGTCCGCACCCATTGTTGCGAATATGCAAGTAGTTAGCCAGAAAGTAGATAAATGTGCAGCCAACAACATCGCGCAAGCGATAGAGCCAATGCAACTTTGAACAATGAGCGTAAATGAAATAATTCCGAAGTGATTGGTTTGGAGATCTTGCTCCGTAAAATCAAGGATTTTCATGGTAGTAATTTTTATTGGTTAATCAAAATTACTGCTGCTATGAAAATTATTTTATGACTGAAATCATAAATGAAAAATTATTTCTCGAGAAACAAAAAAACTCTTTCAAAAAAATATTTTTTCAAAAGCATTTATTACGAGATCAATTTCTTCTTTTGTGGTGTATTTTCCTAAGCTGAAACGAATGGAAGCGTAAGCATCTTCATCGCTCAAGTGCATTGCTTTTAAAACGTGCGAAGGTTCGGCAATAGCGGAGCTGCAGGCAGAACCGGTTGCTAACGCAATGGTTTTTATTTTCGAAATTAGTTCATCGGCTTTAAATCCGCTAAAACAAATATTGCTCACATTTGGCAAACGGTTATTGATATTGCAGTTTACAGAAAAATTTCCCATACCCAAAATATTTTCTTCTAAATAGTCGCGTAAAAAAATAATTTTTTCAGTATCCATTTTCATTTCGTTTTGTGCTATTTCACAAGCTTTCCCGAGTCCTACAATTGCTGGGACATTTAAAGTTCCTGAGCGTAATCCGCGTTCATGTCCACCGCCATCCATTTGAGGAATAAGCGAAACGCGGGGATTTTTTCTGCGCACAAACAAAGCGCCAATTCCTTTTGGTCCGTAAAATTTATGTGCCGATAAACACATCAAATCAATTCCATCGTTTTGTACATCCATCGGAATTTTTCCGACAGCTTGCGTGGCATCGCATAGCAATAAACTTCCTTTTTCGTGAACTATTTCTGCTATTTTATTTATCGGATGAATGACACCTGTTTCATTGTTTGCAAGCATTACTGCAACTAAAATAGTTTTGTCAGAAATATTTTTTTTCAATTCATCTAAATCAATCATTCCATTTTTATCCACCGATAAATACGTAATTCGTGCGCCTCGCTTTTCTACATTTTTACACGTGTCTAAAACGGCTTTGTGTTCCGTTGTAACGGTAATAATGTGATTTCCTTTTTTTTGATACGCTTCGAAAACGCCCTTGATAGCAAGGTTTATCGCTTCCGTAGCTCCCGAAGTAAAAATAATTTCTTGTGCGGAACAGTTAATAAGTTGAGAAATTTTTTTTCGAGCTGATTCAACCGCTTCGTTGGCAATCCAGCCGAAAGCATGTGAGTTACTGGCGGCATTGCCGAATTTTTCGGAAAAATAAGGTAACATTGTTTCCAACACGCGTTTATCAACGGGAGTAGTGGAATTATAATCGAGGTAAATAAAATCTTTCACGGTAATTTATTTCTACAAAATTGTCTATTTTTGGTGGGAATAAAAAATTATTTTTCGCACAGATGCACCACGAAAAACATTTCAAACAATCGAATTTAGTACGAGATATTGTCATCGGAATGTCGGATGGACTAACTGTTCCTTTCGCTTTGGCTGCAGGTTTGAGCGGTGCCGTTCATCAAAATTCAATAATCATTACAGCTGGAATTGCTGAAATTTGTGCAGGTTCCATTGCTATGGGATTGGGTGGTTATTTGGCAGGACAAACAGAAATTGAGCATTACGATTCCGAATTAAAACGAGAATACATCGAGATAAAAGAATTTTACGAAACCGAAAAAAAGGAAGTGCGTGAAATTTTTGCGGAGTACGGTTTGTCGGAACAATCGCAGCATATTATTGTGGATGAGTTGGCAAAAAACGAACACAAATGGGTTGATTTTATGATGCGTTACGAACTAGGTTTGGAAAGACCCGACAGAGAACGTGCGAAAAAAAGCGCCTTAAACATTGGCGTTGCCTATATTATTGGCGGCTCAATTCCCTTGCTGGGATATGTTTTTACCAAAACGCCTTCCGTCGGATTGTTGGTTTCATCAGGGATTACATTGATTTGTTTACTCACTTTTGGTTATATGAAAAGTAAACTCACTGAACAATCACCTTTAAAAGGCGCCTTGAAAACCACTGTAATTGGCATTGTTGCCGCTTCTGCCGCTTTTTTGATTGCACATTTATTTTCTATTTCCTAATTATTTCCTCTTGTTTAAAGGCGCTTACAAAAATTATTTTTTACTTCACATCACCATTTTTATTTGGGGATTTACTGGAATTCTCGGAAAATTAATTACGCTGCCTTCCTCTGCTTTAGTATGGTACAGGATGTTGATTGGTGTCGTGTTTATTTTTTTCTATTTAAAAACAGTACGCCTTTCAACTAAAATTTCCACAAAAAAATTATTTACCTATTTCGGAATTGGATTAATTATCGCCTTGCATTGGTTGTTTTTTTATGCTTCCATAAAAGCTGGAAACGTTTCCGTAGCAGTGGTTTGCTTATCGTGTTCTACTTTTTTCACTTCGCTGATTGAGCCGATTATTTACAAACGAAAAATTATTTTTTACGAGATGATTTTTGGGTTGCTTGTAATCGTTGGGATTTTTCTCATTTTTAATCTTCAAAAAGGATACTCAACTTGTATGTATTACGGAATTACATCTGCTTTTTTCGCATCATTCTTCCCCGTTTTAAACGGAAAATTAATGCAACAAAAACACGATCCTGTATTGATTTCTTTCTACGAAATGTTGGGCGGATTTTTAGGATTAAGTATTTACTTTTTAGCGACGCAGCATTTTACTGCTTCGTTTTTTCAAATTTCAATGAGAGACAGTATTTATTTATTGGTCTTAGGCAGTATTTGTACGGCTTTTACATTTATTATTAGCGTACAAGTAATGAAAGAAATTAGCCCGTTTACCGTAGTTTTGAGCGTGAATCTCGAACCTGTTTACAGCATTATTTTAGCGTATTTTATTTTTGGAGAAAGCGAGCACATGACGATTGGATTTTACCTCGGCGCACTTTTTATTTTATCAATTATCGTGGTAAATGCGATTTTAAAAAGAAAGAAAAGGCAGTCTGAAAAATTAATTTTTTGAAGCTTAAAAAACCGATAATTATTTTCATAAAAAAACCTCGCTAAAATCGAGGCTTTTTATAAATTTTAACCGTAAATTGCTTATTTCATTGCATTCACGTGTTTTGTGAGTTTTGATTTTAAATTAGCAGCTTTGTTTTTATGGATGATGTTTTTCTTTGCCAATTTATCAATCATACCTACTACTTTAGGTAAAGTTTCAGTTGCCGCTTTTTTGTCGGTTCCCGTTTTTAATGTTTTGATAACGGTACGCGCCGTTTTTACTTGATACCTATTTTTAGTGCGTTTTGCGTCGTTGGAACGAATTCTCTTGATACTGGATTTGTGATTTGCCATTATTTCTCTTTTTATATTATCCGCGCGAAGATACTACTTTTTTTGACTCAAATAGATTTTTCAAAAATATTTCCGAGTAGTTACAAATAGAAATGAGCCATGGCGCTTTACAATTCATTGGAAGTGCTTCGAAAAATATTTTTTCAAAGCTCCCATATTCATCAATAAGCGCGGACATTTTTACCTTCCATAAAATTAATAAAGGAACGATTTACCACTTTGTTTCCTCCGGGAGTTGGATAGTTTCCGGTAAAATACCAGTCGCCAGTATGTTCCGGACAAGCATTGTGCAAGCCTTCCACCGATTGATAAATAATTTCTACTTCGGCATTTATATTCTCTATTTTTAATAAACTGCCTATTTTTTTAGAAATCTGTGCTGCCGTAAATGGCTCATAAATTTCTTTCACCACATTCACAATTTTTTCTTTCGGAAGCTCGTCTTGTGCTTTCGCTTTTTCATATACTTCGTCTAATAAATTTTCCTTGAAATTATCTTTCAATAATTCAACAGCCGCCTGAAAAGCAATGAAATCAGATAGTTTAGCCATATCTATTCCATAACAATCTGGATAACGAATTTGCGGAGCAGACGAAACCACAATAATCTTTTTTGGTCCTAAACGATCTAAAATTCGCAAAATACTTTGCTTTAATGTTGTTCCGCGCACAATGGAATCGTCCAGCACTACTAAGTTATCAATGCCTCTCCGGATAACGCCATAAGTAGTATCGTAAACGTGCGCCACCATATCGTCGCGATTGTTATCATTGGTAATAAAGGTTCTCAGCTTCGCATCTTTCAACGTAATTTTTTCAACTCTCGGTCGCATCGCTAAAATTTCAGATAATTTCGGATCGGCAACTGCACTTCCCATTTTCAGAATTTCGTGTTTTTTTACGCCATCCAAATAATGTGTCATTCCCTCTACTAATCCCATAAACGCTATTTCTGCGGTATTTGGAATAAATGAAAAAACGGTATTTTCTAAATCGTAATCAATCGCTTTTAAAACAGGCGGACAAAGTAATTTGCCTAATTCTTTGCGCTCTTTGTAAATATCAGTATCGTTGCCACGAGAAAAATAAATGCGTTCAAACGAACAACTTTTTTTCTCAGGTGAAGGATTGATTTCTTTTTCTGAAACCTCTCCATTCTTCTTTATAATTAAGGCATGTCCGGGTTTTATTTCGTGAATTTTATCAATACCAATATTAAAAGCAGTTTGCAAAGCGGGACGTTCAGAAGCCACCACTGCAATTTCATCATCTACATAATAAAAAGCCGGACGAATACCAAGTGGATCGCGCATTACAAAAGCATCCCCGTGTCCTAACAACCCGGCGATAGTATAACCACCATCCCATCTTTTACTGGCATCTTTTAATATTTTTTGGATATTTAATTGTTCCGCGATTAACTTAGAAATATCAACATTATCGTATCCTTCTTTTTTGAATTCGTGAAATAATTTTTCATTTTCCACATCTAAAAAATGACCAATTTTCTCCATCACCGTAACGGTGTCTCTTTTTAATTTTGGATGTTGTCCAAGAGCTATCAACTCCTCAAAAAGGTCATCAACATTGGTCAAATTAAAATTTCCAGCTACCACCAAATTGCGTGTCATCCAATTGTTTTGACGTAAAAACGGATGACAATTTTCAATGCTATTTCCGCCATACGTTCCGTAACGGAGATGTCCCAAAAATAATTCTCCAGAGAAAGCTACATTGCGTTTTAACCAATCGGAATCGTTTAATTTTTCTGGTTTATTTTTCTGAATTTCCGCAAATTTGGAATTTATTTTTTCAAATATTTCTTGAATAGCTTTGGAAGAAGTAGAGCGATAACGGCTAATATAGCGGGTTCCGGGTTTTACATTCAATTTAATATTAGCAACGCCCGCGCCATCTTGTCCACGATTGTGCTGTTTCTCCATCAACAAATACAATTTATTGATGCCATATAAAGGAGTTCCGTATTTTTCCTGATAGTGGGAAAGTGGCTTTCGAAGCCTGATAAGTGCTATACCGCACTCGTGTTTTATAGAATCGCTCATTTGCTTGTGCAAAAAAGATTGCCTCACAAATTTACGATTATTATTTTCATTCTAAGAACCAATAAAACGCTCTTTCGACAAATCCAGCCATTCAAGGGCTGAACCGTGCAAAAGTTGGGCTTTTTTGGAATCGTCGTAAGGCATGGAATGAATTAAATTTCCTGGATTATTTTCGCCCAAAGGAAAGGGATAATCGCTGCCAAGCGCAATTCGATTGGAGCCCATTAAATCTACAATAAAATCGAGTGCTTTGGCATCGTGCACCAAACTATCCAACCAAAAATGTTTTAAATATTTTTTCGGATTTACGTTGTTATCAATGGCTACCAAATCGGGACGACAATTAAAACCGTGTTCAATGCGACCAATAGTGGAAGGAAACGAGCCGCCACCGTGTGCAAAAGCAACGCGCAATTTCGGTAAACGTTCAAACACGCCGCCAAATATCATAGAGCAAATGGCGAGCGAAGTTTCAGCGGGCATTCCAACCAGCCAAGGTAGCCAATAACGTTGCATTTTTTCTTGTCCCATCATTTCCCAAGGATGCACAAATATGGACATTCCCAATTCTTCGCAAGCTTGAAAAACAGGAAATAATTCGGGTGCATTTAAGTTCCATTCGCTTACGTGCGAGCCTATTTGAATGCCTGCCAATCCTATTTTTTTACAACGTTCCAATTCTATTATTGCTAAGTCGGGCGCTTGCAAGGGCAAGGTTCCTAAACCGATAAAGCGTTTTGGATAACGTTGTACAATTCTGGCAATGTGATCGTTTAAAAATTGAGCTAATTCCAAACAATCCGATGCTTTTGCCCAATAACTAAACATCACCGGAACGGTTGATAAAACCTGCACATTTACGTGATGATGATCGCATTCTTGCATTCGTTTTTCGGCGCTCCAACAATTGTCTTCTACTTCTCTAAAAAAATGATCGTCTCTCATCATCCTTGCGCAGCAAGGTTTGTGATGATCTAAATGGATAAAACCGCCGTAGCCGAATTTTTTTTTCCAATTCGGAATGTGTTCCGGCAAAATGTGCGTGTGAATATCAATACTTAACATACGTTCGAAAAATTATTTTTTGAAGCCCTAAAATTCTATTTTTATTTTATGACAGGAGGCGGTTCCATTACGTGGCAGCAGTTTTTACACGTGCGATGGTCTTTGCTGGCGTAAAATTCTTGGAAAGTTTCTTGAAATTGCGTCATGATATTTGTGAGCGAAAAATATTTTTCATATAATTTATGATTGCATTTTTCGCAGAACCAAAGCAGTCCATCTTTTTCAAAATCTTTGCGTTTGCGTTCCATTACTAAGCCAATGGTATTGGCACCGCGACAAGGGTTGTGAGGTGTTTTAGGAGGTAATAAAAAAATATCTCCTTCATGAATTGGAACATCAATGGCTTTTCCATCTTCCTGAATTTTCACTAAAATATCGCCTTCCAATTGATAAAAAAATTCTTCACTTTCATTCCAATGATAATCTTTTCGAGAATTCGGTCCGCCCACAACCATCACGATAAACTCGGTATCTTCATACACCACTTTATTACCTACAGGAGGTTTTAAAAGGTGACGATTTTCATCAATCCATTTTTTAAAATTGAAAGGTCTGCGAATGCTCATGGTTTTATTTTTAAGATTTTTTTTACTTCTCGAGATAAAATTACGTGAAAAATAATCGTCTTCAAAAAAATAATTTTTTGAGGCAGTAATTTATGTCATAAAAGAGGCTTCAAAAAAATAATTTTTCGAAGGTGAACAAATAGAATTACGTTTGTAGCTTAAAAAAAAATCATTAAAGGATATTAAAATAATTATTTATGCAAGAACAGAAAATATGGAGAATGCTTTTAAAACATTTGAGCGGAGGAGGCTCTGATGAGGAGAAAGAAATATTCTCCGAATGGTTAAATAAGGATGAAAAGAACTACGTGTTTTTTTATAAAGTAAAACAATTGTGGGATGATGAAAATAGTATAGAACAATCCATTAAGCAGAATACGTCACTAACATTTTTTGGGCGGTTCACTAAACAGAAAATTAAAGCCTTTATACTCACGCAGACACTTGGTAACCTTATTGGTTTTATTGTTGGAATGTGGGTAACAGCTATGTTTTCTCACCGTGTTTTAGAAAAAAGAGGGCTTGGAAATCTTTTTGGATTAATGGGACGAAAAAAAATTACTGTCAATGAAATTCCAGAATGGCTACAAAGCGGAATAGCGATATTGGTTGGATTTATTACACTTGAATTAATAAACCATTTTTTTCAAACTAAAAAATACTTGATAATATGGGGGTATATCAGAAGATTATTAGCAAAAATGAGTAACGTAAAATTATTTGAACACAATTAAGGGGCAAATAGCGTTAAACTGTCCCACAATAAATAAAAAACATCTATAAATATTTGATTAACAAACTAATTATATTATAAAGTAGTGGCTCCGGCGGGAATCGAACCCACATCAAAAGTTTAGGAAACTTCTATTCTATCCATTGAACTACGATGCCAATAATATTTTTGATTCGAAAAAATTATTTTACGATGCTTCCGTTTTCGATCGTCGGTTTTGTAGGTGCGATAAAACTCAATTCTCCTTTGCTGTTCTCTGCCATTAAAATCATGCCCTGACTTTCAATTCCTTTTATTTTTCTCGGATCTAGATTCACTAAAATACTTACTTGTTGACCGATAATTTTTTCAGGTTCATAAAACGCGGCTATTCCTGACACAACAGTTCTTTTGTCAATGCCTGTATCAATTAAAAGTTTTAATAACTTATCTGTTTTCGGAACGCGTTCGGCTTCCAAAATAGTTCCGGTACGAATATCCATTTTACTAAAATCATCGTAATTAATATTCGATTTTGCTGGTGTTATTTCAGCAACTTTAAGTGATTGGTTCATCTTTTTTGTATCGGCTAATTTTTGAATTTGCACTTCAATCACGCTCTCGTCCATTTTCTCATACAACAAAGAAGCTTCGTTGATTTTATGTCCAGCCAAAAGTAAATCGGTTCGCGAAGCATCGTTCCATTTTAAATCTTGATTTAGATTCAACATGTTCGCCAATTTTTTGGAAGAAAAAGGTAAAAAAGGTTCCATCAAAACAGATAAATTTGCGGCTATTTGCAAAGATAAATTCATCACCGTACGTACTCTTTTTTCATCTGTTTTCATCAGATTCCAGGGTTCGTTATCGGCTAAATATTTATTTCCTAAACGTGCTAAATTCATCACTTCTGCCAATGCTTCACGAAAATGATAATGCTCAATACTTACCGAAATTTTTTCAGGAAATTTGGTAATTTCTTGTTTTAATAAAATATCATTCTTCGTGTATTCATCCACCACGGGAACTTTGCCTTCGTAATATTTATGCGTTAAAACCAATGTCCGATTCACAAAATTTCCGAGAATGGCAACCAACTCATTATTGTTTTTCGCCAAAAAATCTTTCCACGTAAAATCGTTGTCTTTTGTTTCAGGAGCATTCGCGCAAAGCGTGTAACGAAGCACATCTTGCTTGTCTTTAAAATCAATTAAATATTCGTGCAACCAAACTGCCCAATTGCGCGAAGTGGAAATTTTATCGCCTTCCAAATTTAAAAATTCGTTTGCCGGAACATTTTCTGCAAGTATATATTCTCCATGCGCCATCAACATTGCAGGAAAAATAATGCAATGAAAAACAATATTATCTTTTCCGATAAAATGAACCAATTTGGTTTCTTTGTCTTTCCAATATTTCTCCCATTTTTTATCTCCGAGTAATTCTTTCGTAGCCGAAATATATCCGATTGGTGCGTCAAACCAAACGTACAGCACTTTTCCTTCAGCACCTTCAATCGGAACTTTTACACCCCAATCTAAATCGCGCGTCATTGCGCGCGGTTGCAAACCTTGCGTAAGCCAACTTTTACATTGACCGTAAACATTGGCTTTCCAGTCTTTGTGCGATTCAATGTATTTTTCAATTTCAGGTTGCATTTTATCCAATGGCAAAAACCAATTTTTTGTTTTTCTCAAAACAGGTTTTTCACCGGATAAAGTAGAACGCGGATTTATCAATTCCATCGGACTTAAAGCTGTTCCACATTTTTCGCATTGATCGCCATAAGCATTTTCATTGGTGCATTTCGGACACGTTCCTACAATGTATCTATCCGCCAAAAATTGATTTGCAGCAACATCAAAATATTGTTCGGTAATTTCCTCTGTAAAAATATTTTTTTCGTACAGATTTTTAAAAAAATCACTTGCTGTTTCGTGATGAATTTTAGAAGAAGTGCGCGAATAAATATCAAAGGAAATTCCAAATTCCTTAAACGCATCGCCCATTATTTTATGGTATTTATCTACCACTTGTTGCGGAGTAATTCCTTCCTTTTTTGCTTTAATAGTAATAGGGACGCCATGTTCATCCGAGCCACAAATAAATTTTACGTCTTCACCATTTGAGCGTAAATAACGTGCGTAAATATCTGCTGGCAAATAACAACCCGCCAAATGCCCGATGTGAACAGGTCCGTTTGCGTAAGGCAAAGCGGCAGTAACCAAATGTCTTTTAAAAGTCAAAATTAATATTCAGTTATATGAATTAAATCAATTGATTTTGATAAATTTTCTCGCCAATTTTTTACTAAATTGCGCCCAAAGATACTAATTTGTTACTGATACAAAACGCATGACAAATCCTTCCTATCTGCAAAAAGGCGATACAATTGGCATTGTTGCTCCTGCTCGAAAAATAAGTGAAAGCGAATTAAAATTAGCCATAACTACTTTTGAATTGTGGGGCTTAAAAGTGAAACTCGGAAAAAATATTTTTAGAATCTGTAACCAGTTTTCTGGAACAGATGAAGAGCGTGCGAATGATTTTCAAGAAATGCTAAACGATGTTTCAGTAAAAGCGATTATTTGTGCGCGAGGCGGTTACGGAACATTACGCATTATTGATTCTCTTGATTTTAAATCGTTTCAAAAAAATCCGAAATGGATAATTGGATACAGCGATGTAACTGTTTTGCATTCGCACATTCATACAAATTTTAATTGTCAAACTTTACATGCTACGATGCCGATTAATTTTTCGCAAGATGCAGAATCGCTCGAAACGCTTCGTAAATCATTATTTGGAGAAAAAAATTCTTATACTTTTGAATCACATCCTTTGAACAGAATGGGAAATGCAGAAGGAATTTTAACAGGCGGAAACCTTTCTTTATTATATGCTTTAACAGGAAGTGTGTCAGATATCAATACGGAAAATAAAATTTTATTTATTGAAGATTTGGATGAATATCTCTATCATATTGACAGAATGATGTTGAATTTAAAACGTTCCGGAAAACTAAAAAACCTTGCAGCACTTATTGTCGGTGGTATGTCGGGCATGAAAGACAATTTGATTCCTTTCGGAAAAACTGCCGAAGAAATTATTTTTGACACAGTAAAAGAATACGATTATCCCATTTGTTTTGGATTTCCTGCCGGACATATTACCAAAAATTTTACTCTTCCTTTAGGTACAAAAGTGCGGCTAAATGTTTTGAAAAAAATAGATTTATTTTTTTAAACAAAAATTTTTTTTATTCAAAAAAGGTTATATCTTTGTTACCAGTATATTTTTATGTGTTCTTAGAATAAGATTTATTAATCTTTAATTTCTCTCTTTATGAAAAAAATAATTACTAATCACATCGTTTTGTTTTTCGCAATTATTGTAGGATGTTTTTCCACTACAAACATAAACGCTCAAAACAATGTGGGTATCGGTACAAGTGCACCGGCACCTACTTCTATTTTAGAATTAAAATCTTCTTCACAAGGGATGCTTGTTCCCAGAATGACAGCAGTTCAACGTTTGGCTATTGTAACACCAGCAAATGCCTTGTTGGTATATGATACTGATTCTGCTTGTTTCTTTTATTGGAATGCAGTTATTCCTAAATGGGTTTCTCTTTGCAATGCCACTTCAGGTTCTGTCGGACCGACAGGTCCTGCGGGTGCACCAGGCGCAACTGGCGCAACTGGTGCAACAGGTATTGGAACTGCTGGCGCAACAGGACCTACTGGTGCGACGGGTGCTACTGGACCTGCTGGACCAACAGGTGCGACTGGAACAGCTGGTACGAATGGTACAAACGGAACTAATGGTGCGACGGGTGCGACAGGAACAGCTGGTACCAATGGAACAAACGGGACTAATGGAACAAATGGAACAAATGGTGCTAATGGAACAAATGGAACAAATGGTGCTACTGGACCAACAGGTCCGACGGGAGCAATTGCAACTATTTTGTCGGCTACACAAACTGGGGATAATTTAATGACGACCACCGCCTGGACAACCGTTCCAAATTTAGCTACGATTAATTTTACTCCCACAAAAGGAACAACTTATGTAACCATCACTGCTTCTGGCTTGGCATATACTGGTAGTATGAGTCAGGTTTCTTTTCGGATTTTAATTAATGGTGTGTCCGTGGGAGGTACTTCTGATAATGCAGGAGTGTATGATTCATTTGGAGGAGCTTCTATCACAGAGTGGTGTGTCTCCTTCAGTAAAACAGTTGCTGTAAACACAGGAGTGAACAACACGATGACCTTACAGTATGAAACAGTTGCCATAACAGGAACACCTGGAGTAGCTATTTATAACGTGTCTTTTCCAGACCAAGAGCATTGCACAATTACGGTGTTTAACCAATAAAAATAAAAATGATGAAAGCTATTTGTATAACATTTTTCGTTCTCGCTTTTTCAGTTAGTGCTTTTGCGCAACAGAATCAAGAAAAGCCAAGTATTGCTCCTAACTCTAAAAGCACAACAGTAGCAACTGATAAGCAAACTCTAGCTCCTAAGCAAGAATTGAAAACTGCCGACAAGGAGGCTACCAACAATCCTCCTAAGCACAATGTTATACCCAAAATTGCTGCAACAGGAAGAGGAGACGATAAATAATAATTATAACTGTCATAGAAAAAGCCGTAATTAAATTTTAATTGCGGCTTTTTTATGCGCCAGACTTTTCTCTTCAAAAAATAAAATCAGCTATAATAACAATTCGTATTTTTGCCTTTCAAAAAAATAATTTTTCGAAGATGGATAAAACGAAAAGACCAATTATTATATGGTTGTTTAGTGGCTGTTTGCTAATTTATTTAATGGTCGTTATCGGCGGCATTACGCGTTTAACACACTCCGGATTATCTATCGCAGATTGGTCGTTTATGGGAACAACGCCGCCTGTGACGGAAGCTCAATGGCAAGATCATTTCAATATCTACAAACAAACTCCCGAATTCAAATTAATTAACAATCAATTTACGTTGAATGATTTTAAAAGTATTTTTTGGTGGGAATATGCGCATCGTAGTTTGGGGCGTATTATCGGAATTGTTTTTATCATACCATTTTTTTATTTCCTTTTGAAAAAAAAATTTTCGAAGCCCTTACTTTACAAATTATTAATTATTGTAGTGATGGGCGCTTTGCAAGGATTATTGGGCTGGTACATGGTGAGCAGCGGCTTAATAAAAAATCCACACGTAAGTCATTATCGGCTGGCAGCGCATTTATTAAGTGCGTTTACGGTTTTTGGATTTACGTTTTGGGTGGCACTCGACGAAATTTTTCCGAATCATTTTAATCGAGATAAAAAATTAATCAGCTTACGAAATTTAGCATTCGTTTTATTCGGAGTATTGGTGATACAAATTATGTACGGCGCATTTGTAGCGGGTTTGCGAGCCGGTTATTTTGATCCTACGTTTCCGAAAATGGGCAATCAATGGATTGATAATGGCGTAACGGCATTGAGTCCGTGGTATAAAAATTTTACGGAAGGTATTCCGGGTGTACAATTTATACATCGCTACAACGCTTATTTGGTGGTTATTTTGGTGATTTCTGTTTGGCTGAAATCCAGAAAATTAGTGTTGACGACTTTGCAAAAAAAAGCAGCAAATACGTTGCTTATTATTGTTTGTTGTCAATTTTTATTGGGCGTATTAACGCTGATTTATTCTGTTCCTGTGGTGATTGCGGTTTTGCATCAAACGGGCGCTTTCTTTTTATTTGCAGCCACTTTATTTTTTATCCATCAATTGCGCGTTTCAAAAAATAATTTTTCGGAGCAAAAAACGGCTTCAAAAAAATAATTTTTCAGAAGGAGACTTTGCGTTAGGGATTGCAGTGAAAAGCCCGCAATGAAGTGAAGAGCAATGAGGACTTGTAACGAAAAGCCCGACCGCTTGCGGAAACGTCCAACAAAAAATAATTTTTCCGATTCAATTATTAGGAGCGCCTTCGGTAAGTACCCAGGTTTTAAATTTTGCTAAATCTTGTGGCGTAAGCGAAGTCGGTCCAGATGAATAGGAAGGTGGCATCCCTCCATTTGTTTGAAAAACGCGAACTTTCAAACTCCCGTTTTGTACTTTTGCATACAAACCAGCATAGGTTGTAAAATCGCCATTCGAGCCTTGATTAGAGGGAGTTACGTGGCAAGTTTGCGTTCCTTGTCCGTAGCAATACGTTACTATAAGTGGATGAATATCGTTTTTATAACTCACCAATGTATTGGTTTGGTTTATTGGCTGCGGCAGGTCTGCTTTGTGATTGGTACAAGCGTGCATCAAAAATACGGCAATCGCAATCAGAACAGTTGTAAAAAATCGTTTCATGAAATTATTTTTTTGAAATTGAAATTCTTTTCTTTTTCAGAGATAATATACGAAAAATTAAGTTGCTTGGTTTTATAAAAAGAGGCAGGTTTCCCCGCCTCTTTTCGTTCAGAAAACGTCTGAAATTAATTAAAACTAACCTTTAAAATTAATTTTTGATAATGCGTTGCGTTACTTCTTTTGAACCTTCTTGAATGCTGATCATATAAATTCCGCTATTCAATTTAGATATATCTAAAGAATAATTATTTTGCCCTTTTAAAACAATTACTGTTTCAGAAAAAACTTGTTGTCCGAGTAAATTATACACTTTTACGAAACCATTGCTATACGCTTGGTTTGCATTTAATGCGATGTTAAACAAGCCGTTACTTGGATTTGGATATACGTTAAATGATTCGGGCATAATTAAATTTTCAGCAATTCCCAAACCACCACTGGAGCATTGTGAACCAAAAATAAGTTGTCCTCTCATTTCTCCATTCGGATCAGCAGCTGTATGGGCGTTCAAATAAACATCCCCGCTGAAAAAATAATTGGCGATGGTTGTCGTGAAAGGGGTAGTAGCTGTGCTGTCTGTCCAAAAACCAACGGCAGTACTGTTAGCATTCGCAGCAGGCATAAAAGTAGGAATTGTATAAAGTACGCCTCCTGCATTTCCTGCCGTACCTTGATGAAAATGTGCGGCTGATAAAGCTCCGCTCAAATTATTCACCGCAACCATGTAGTGAGCACTTGTCCCCGCTACGTCAATAGAAACACTTCCTATTCCGTAAGCATTGGTTGTAACAGAAGGAGTTTCTTGTGCGCCATCTCCAGTAATGGTAAATCCTTGTCGGGCGTATTCGTATACCTGCCCTCTAATTTCTCCATTTGGATTAGCTACGGTATGAATGTTTACATAAGTTAATCCTTCTAACATAGCTTGTACAATAGCATTGGTAATGTTTGCTGAGCCTGCTACATATCCTGAGAAACGTTGTCCGGAAGTATCCGTTGAAAAGTTTTCCAATACGCCGCCTGCAACACCCACTGCTCCTGAATGTAAATGCAATCCTGTTATTTTTCCGCTTAATCCTGTTGCAACACCATTTATCCATAAAGTATCCATCGCAGTATTTAATTGCAAATTGGCAATGGCTACGGCACTTGTTGTAACTGAAGGAACTTCGTTTGAACCTTGCATAATGGCATCAAAAGAAAGAGTTGTATTCGTCAAAACTTGTCCTCTGATTTCTCCACCAGGGTTAGCAGCTGTGTGAATATTAAAATAAACATGTCCAATCGCCAAACTATCTAAGAAAGCAGGAGTTGTTTTAACGTTTCCACTTACAATGTTTCCGAATACATCGGATGAAAAATTAATAGCAACACCACCTGCAACACCCACTTTTCCGTAATGAAGATGCGCTCCTGTGATGCTTCCGCTTAATCCGTTTGCAATCAAGTTAAGCGTTAATACAGTTTGATCTTGACTTAAATGAATGGATCCAAAAGCATACGCTGATGTAGTTACTGAAGGTGTTTCTTGTGCGCCATTTGCGTTAATGGTGTAATTGTAATCCGATTCTAAATTTAATTGTCCTCTGATTTCCCCATTTGGATTAGCAGCTGTGTGTACGTTTACATAATAATTACCCGCCAAATAATTTGCCACCATTGCCGATGTTAAATTTGCTCCTGTTAAAAAAGCATGAAGCTGATTTCCCGTTACAGAAGGAGTCAGGTTAGTGATAACACCACCTGCAACACCTGGAGTTCCTACATGAACGTGAACTCCTGTAATAGCACCACTTAGTCCGTTAAACGCCATACTCACACACATGGTATCTTGTGTTGGATTCAGCATAAAACTGGCAACTCCTGATGCCGACGTTGCAACAGATGGGGTTTCTTGTGCTCCTGTAAGATTCGCGGTAACCAGCAATCTGCTGCTTAAGCCTTGCGCTCCTACATTCAATGACAATAGCGCACTTGCAACTACGATCATTATTTTTGTAATTTTTCTCATTTTTTTGTAGATTTTAGGTTAAAAATTAAAAACTTATATCACCACATACGAGAAAAAAAACGGATTGGATTTTTAGAAGCGATTATTTAGTTAAAAAAATAATTTTTCGGAGCAAAAAATAGCTTAAAAAAACTCCTTCAAAAAAATAATTTTTCAGAAGGAGATTTTGCGTTAGGGATTGCAGTGAAAAGCCCGCAATGAAGTGAAGCGCAATGAGGACTTGTAACGAAAAGCCCGACCGCTTGCGGAAACGCCCAACAAAAAATAATTTTTCAGAATTGGTTTTGAACGTTTATTTTTTTATTTCCTGACACAGTTCGATTAATACGCCGTTGGTAGATTTTGGATGCAGGAAGCAAATGAGTTTATTGTCAGCACCTTTTTTAGGTTCGGCGGAAAGCAGCGTAAAGCCTTCGCTTTCGAGGCGTTTCATTTCCATATAAATATCTTCCACTTCAAAGGCGATGTGATGAATGCCTTCGCCCTTTTTGGCGATAAATTGAGCAATGGCACTTTCTTCTGTTAAAGCTTGAAGTAATTCTATTTTACTGTTTCCTGTTTGAAAAAAAGCGGTGAGCACATTTTCGCTCGCTACGTTTTCTCTTTTATAAGCTTTTTTACCGAATAATTTAGCAAATAAATCGGATGATTTTTCGATGTCCTTTACAGCAATTCCAATGTGTTCTATTTTTTTCATTTACTTGGTATAAAAAAAATAACCCGAAAATTCGGGCTATCAAAAATTATTTTTTCAAAAGGTTATTCTTATTTTTTAATAAAATTACCCATTTTATCATCGTAATTGAGGTAATAAACGCCCTTCACCATATTTGATGCATCTATTTGTTTCCCGAAACCTTTTTTCACAATGTTTCCATATTGATCATAAATTTCATACATCGTGGCATCACTAAAATCAATTGTTTTAGAAACTTTCGCCGGAGCAAATGTTACTTCTGGAACGGTTGATTGATATTCGATTGGTTGTGATACGCGTGGTTGTCCAGTATAATCTACTTGTTTCACTCGGAATTTGTTTTTCCCAGAATGTGGTGTAATTTTAAATGAATATTGATTGTCTCCACTTGTTCCAATTCCATCGACTTCGCCAACGGGTACCCATTTATTCCAACGAAATTGTTCCACAGTATAAGATAATTTACCCGTTTCTCCTTTTGTATTCCATTTTAACAATCCATTTTTATCAATAGCAATAGAAGTTACTTCAAACGTACTTTTTGGTTTTAATACTTCGGAGTTTAATACCTTCGGCATGCAATCATCTTTGTGTGTAATTTTCACCACCACTTTATCGCCTAATTTTAATTGAAGATTTTTAAAATCAATTTCAAATGCGCTGGAAGCAATCTCATCCGTAGTTACTTGATCATTCACCGTTACTTGCGTTACACAAAAACCCACTCCGCTGCTGGCAAAGGGATTTTGTACATACAAATTTTTTCCTTGATAATTGCCTTCTAAAACAATCACTCCGGCGTACGAGCAAAAAGGTACCACAAGCATTAAAAGCAGCAGTGATAAAAAACCTTTTCTCATATTTATCGTGTTAATGTTCAATTTTGTGTTTTGTATTTTTCGGATGCAATATTATAACCTTATTTTAGAAAATCAAAGCAAAAAATGAATATTTTTATTTTTTAACTGAAAAATAATTTGTTTAGTCCTGTTTTATAGCCCTTTAGTCTGTTTTTGGTTTTGATTTTTTTATACTCATTTGTTCATTTGTCAAAGAAATCGTAATCTTGCGAGATGAAAATCGCTTTTTTAGCGCATCAACCATTGCCTAACAGACTGATTGAAAAACTGAAAATGAAACGTATGAAAAAAATCGGCTTCTTTGCGCTATCTATAGCGACATTATTAACCGCTTGTAACAATGGCGCGGGGACAAAAAATACCAACTCTAAACTAACGGCTAAAGGCGACCGTATTTATGGAGGAACGCTGAAGTTAGGAGAAACCGAAGGGCTTCAAACGCTTTATCCATATAATATTACAGATGAAGTTTCTGCCTTTATTGCAGACCAGATTTACGAAGGATTGATAAAATTTAATACGAAGGATCTTACTATTGTTCCTGCCATCGCAGAAAAATGGGAGCTTGATCCAACAGGAACGGTTTATACTTTTCATTTAAAAAAAGGAATTCATTTTCAAGATGATTCGTGCTTTGCAGGCGGAAAAGGTCGGGAACTAAAGGCTTCCGATGTATTGTATTCTTTTGAAAAATTGTGTACTGCAGGACCGGATAATTACAATTTTGGTTCTACTTTTAAAAATAATGTAGCTGGTGCCGACAAATATTTTGAAGATAGCAAAACAGGAAAACCTTCCTATGATTTAGAAGGCGTAAAAATAATAGATGATTACACCGTTCAAATAAAATTACTCAAACCAAATTCGTCCTTTTTATATACACTTACAAATCCGGGTGCATTTATCATCGCCAAAGAAGCACTTGAAAAATACGGTACTAAAATAAAAAATGGAACAGGAGCTTTTGTTTACACAGAGCCTTCAAAAGACAATCAACTTATTTTAAAACGTAATCCTAATTTTCATGGAACGGATACGCTCGGAAATATCTTGCCTTTCTTAGATTCTGTTGAAATACTTACCTTCCCCACAAAACGAGCAGAATTACAAGCCTTCGAAGCTGGGAAAACAGACCTTATTTTAGGCTTGCCTTCCGAATCTATCAAAGAAATTGTGGAAAGTCAAATTTCAGATTTTCAAAAACAACCTCCAAAATATGTATTGGATCGAATTCCGGAAATGGTTACGCAATACTATGAGTTTAACATAACACGCGCACCTTTCAATGACAAAAGAGTACGTCAAGCATTTTCGTATGCGATTAATCGCGATAAAATTATTGATGAAGTTTTAAAAGGAGAAGCTTACGGACCTGGCGTAAATGGAATATGCCCTCCTACATTCAAAGGATATGACATTACAAAAATAAAAGGCTATACACACGATGCTGATAAAGCAAAAAAATTGTTGGCAGAAGCTGGTTATCCAGATGGGAAAAATTTTCCAGCTGTAAAGATTGAACTCAACAGCGGAGGGGCAAAAAATACCAATGTGGCCATTGAAATTCAAAAAGAATTACAGGAAGTATTAAATGTAAATGTGGATTTTGAAGTTGTTTCATTTGAACAATCTATACAAGATGCAAAATATGCAAAAGGCGATATTATTCGTTCTGCTTGGGTTGCCGATTTTCCGGATCCTGAAACATTTTTATCTACACTATATGGAGGAACTGTGCCAGATGGCATAGATAAACCTTCGTATCCAAATACAGCTCGGTATAAAAATGCAGATTTCGACAAATGGTTTGAAGCTGGTAAAGAAGCAAAAACAACTCAAGAAAGTTATGACGATTTTCAAAAAGCAGAACAAATTATGATAGACGATGCACCTGTTATGGTGTTGTGGTACGATGAAAATTACCGTTTAGAACAATGGCGGGTTCGTAACTTGTACGCCAATCCGATGTTGTACAGAGATTTCTCAGAAGTGTATATAAAACCAACAGCAACTTCTGCATCAGTAGTGGATAGCACAAAAAGCAAATAAAAAATAGACTTTAAAAAATAATTTTTCAAACATTTTAAATTCGTTATGAAGAAAGCAACAAAAGCAATTTTTTTCATCAGTATTTCAATGCTCGTATTACATGCTTGTACCACCACCAAAAAAATAGTTAAAGAAAATACAAATTCGGCGGATGCACCTACAGCCGATGATTTACAGCGCGGTCAAATACAGTATAGCGATTTAACTTCGGATGATTTGCAACAGGGATACCATACCTATACCGCAAAATGTGGAGAATGCCATAAGTTGAAAATCCCCAATAAATTTACCGTAGATCAATGGAATGATATTTTCCCGAAAATGGCAAAGAAAGCCAAATTAAGCGATCAGGAATATAAAGAAACACAGCGTTATGTGATGATAATGCAGTCGAAAAAATAATTTTTTGAAGAGAAAAAATAAGACCAAAAAAGGTGTTTGAAAAATTATTTTTTCAAACACCTTTTTTAGGAAAAAAACATTTTCACGGCAATTACCAACATCAGGACACCAAATATTTTTTTAATTTTTTTTTCGTCCATTGCAATCGCCATTTTTGATCCGAAAAAAGCACCGATTACAAAAGCACAAGCAATGATAATGGCGTATTTCACATTCAAATTTCCGGAACTATAATAATTATAGACAGCAAGTATTCCGATGGGTGGAAGCATGAGGGCGATACTGGTACCTTGTGCTTCGTGTTGAGAAAATCCGAGAAAAAAAACAAGCGATGGCACAATAATAATTCCACCGCCAATGCCAATCAATCCACTTAAAGCCCCAGCTGTAAGCCCGATAGCGATGAGGATCATCCACGTTTTTGTACTTGTATGTTTTGTTTTTGCGTGTGTCATTAAAAATCTAGACTAAAAGATAAATATGTAATTTCTGGCTGAATCACGCCATCCACATCACCCCAAGCCCAATCTACGCGCACAAAATAACCCCATATACGGCTACGTAAACCAAATCCGTAACCACCAACAATTGGATTTTGTTGTGTTTGCAATGTAATGGTAATAGGGTTGCCAGGAATAATGGTTGTGTTAAGTGAATTGGTGGCGGAATACGGCGAAGGGCCTGTCCAAGCAGTTCCAATATCCGTAAAGCCGATGATTTGGAAATTATTGATGAAATCCGAACGCAAAGGGCGATTGGCAAAGTATTTAAAAATCGGGAAACGCAATTCACTGTTATAAAGCAGGAAAGAATTTCCGTTTCGAATATTCTGGTTGAAGCCACGCAAAGGAGTTGCCAAGGTTTGGTAGGCATAATTTTGGTCGGTTGCAATATTAATATTTGTATTAAAACTGGGCGAAAACCAATTGTCCACACCGCCCATATAATAAATTAATTTTTCTTGTCCGAAAGAAGTGCTGCCCGAAAAACGATTTGCCCAAATAAAATCACGGTGAATTTTTTGATAATAACGCGCGTCAAAACCTACCACAAACATATTGGTATTGGCTTGATTGATTTGACGGTAAAATTCTCCGAAAACTTTTCCGCGAAAGCCATTGTATAAATTTAATCCTTTGTTAATGGTATTATCAAAAATATATTCCAATTTCAGATTACCCCATGTTTGGTAGGCATTTGGTTGCTGCAAACTTGGATCGTCTACTGCCAATGTTACCAATTGATCTTCTCGGAAGCCCGCCGTTCCTTTAATACAAGCTACTTCGCTAAATGGATATTTCAACACATAATGCGCATCATTGGTGTAAATTTTCTCCAATCCGTTATTACCATTGATTCCCAGAAAAGCTTGTCGGTGAAAAACAAGTTGTTTATCCCAACGATTCACGCGAGTTTCATAACTCAGCAAATATTCATTGCTATTAAAATCGCCGGAAAGGCGCATGGCTGCAGTGATGCGATAATCTTCAAATAAATCACTCAGCGAAACACTAAAAAAGCCAGAAAATCCCGGATTCAAATAAATCGGACTTCCGCCGCCTGTAAAGGTTTGGTAGGTGCTGTTTAAAAAATTATTTCCAATTTGTGTTACGATGTAATCGGGCGAATAGGTGATGCGATAATTATTGGTCAACGAAAGTTTAAAAGGATTCACAGAATCCTTTTTCTGAACTTTAATTTTATTTTGAACGGTTTGAGAAGTATCCTTTTTCTGTTGAAGTTGTTGCAATTTAGACTTCTCCGCTTGTTGTTGAGGAGTGTCATCAAAAGAATAATCATCAATATTAATTTTAGGATGAGTAGCGGTATCCTGCTGTGGGTGCGACAAATCAATGGTGGTAACTTGTATTTTTGTAGGGGAGGGGGTAGTTGTTTTTTCAGGATGAACCTTATTGCCAATTGGTCTTTTGTCGTCAAAAAGTTGTTGTTTGCGATAATCGGTATTTCTCAAATCCATTGGCGTGAGTGATGTAAATGGTTTTAAATCGCCCACTTCCAATAAATATTTTCCTTTGTCAAAAATAATTTCCGTATATTTATTAGCAGTTAAATTCACTTCTTGTTCTTCAATATTTCTTGAATAATTCGTAATTGGAAATGATTTTACTACGTAACGATAATGAGCGGAAGTATCAATATAACTAATCACACTGTCTATTCCGGCAACATAACGATTCCGAATTCCATTCGCAGTACTCAAAAAACAAATGTGCGAACTGTCATAATCCGCAGGATATGTTTCGTCAATATCAGGCGTATTGGTAATGCGTTTTAATACGTTGGAATGCGAAGCGTAATTGTAAATAAACACGTCGTCGTTTTTCTGCATTCCGTGATAATCATTCGGCTTCAACGTTTTTAGGGTGTCGTTGCTACGATCGGAAGTGAAAATAATTCCTTTGGAATGATGAATAAATCTCGGATGTAAATCGTCGTACACATCGTTCGTAATTTGTTCGTATCCATTGGAAGCAACGGTGAAAACAAAAATATCAGATTGCCCGTGTTGCACTGCCGACATCGCAAATTTAGTTCCGTCATCCGAATAAGAGAAATCTAAAATCTTATCAAAGTTTACAATTCTTCGCGAAGCCATTTTTCTGGTTTCAATCGTGTAGGTGGACAAAATTAATTTTCCTTCTTTTTCCGTAATGATAGAAAAAAGTTTTCCGGTTGGATGCCACGCCAATAAAGGATAAGAAACGTCAATAACACGATTTAATTTATAGCCAGCTTTCCAAATTCTCTTCGCTTTTTTGGTTTGCATATTGTACAACCAAATTTTTTGCTGACCGAGTTCATTCGTTGTATAAACTGCGTATTGCCCATCCGGACTAATTTTTAAATTATAATAAATGCGAGCTACTTTTGGTTTTTTTAATAAAGGCAAATTGGTTGGATTTTTTTGAATGCTATCCAATTTCAAATATTGATTGTGATAAGAGTAGAGCCATTCGTGCGCTAAATCTTTCGTAGAAATTCCCAATACAAATAAAAAAGAATTTTCCACGCTACGACTTACTTTCGTCATGTATAAAATATTTGAAATCACAGCTTCTCCATAAGTATCTGCAATGTATTTCCAAATGGAATGCCCTGCGTAAAGCGCATCTAAGCCAGTAAGACGATTAAATTTATTGTACCTGCCGGATAAAATTCCATCTTTTACACGATTGTCTATATCTACGTTCCAACCCGTAGAAGCGTATGAAATCAAGCCTTCCGTAAACCAATCGGGCAAAGCAAGCAGCGTCGAATTTTTCAACATGTTTTTCAAATTGCCGCCGAACATCATCTGATTGAGAAGCACTTGCGCCATGCCTGCACGTATTTGTTGATCTAAATGTAAATAATCACCATCAAAATAAAGTGGGATTTTAGAACCCACAAAATGCGTTACACCGCCCGTATTGTATGCCTCTTCCGAAGATAATCCTAAATTACTTTGCTGGTATTCTGATTGTTTGTTGTACACTAAAAATTCAACCTTGTTGTCCAATTGATAATCAAACAAAGCTTGCAATTGTATTAAGTTTTTTTTCGCAGATTGAGAGACATAAGAAGCGATTTCCTTTCCGCCTTGATAAAAATAAACATCGTATTTATCGTACGAATAATACGTCCATAAAAAAGGTTCGTATTGCACGCGGTTTTGTCCGAAATCTTGCTGAGAACCTGTGTAAAATTGCGCTTTTGCAGGAGATGAAAAAAATAAAATACACAACAAAAAAATGCTTGAAAATTGGAGCGCAAATTGCGATGCAGAAAAAGGCGTATCAAAAAAATATTTTTTCACCAAAAAAAATTAAGCGACTAAGTTACTAAGGATTTTTGGATTTCAAATTAGGAAAGAATTAGATGAAAAATTACCTAATTTTGTAAGCAATAAAATACAAGTAAAATTAGTATATTCGTACTGGAATTTATGAGATAAACGGGACGTTTAGTTACCACATTTAACAAAAAATGAAGCATAAGAAAATTATATTGACATCTTTTATAATTACTTCATTGTATTTTTCAACATCCTGTATTTGGTCTTTTTATGGTTTTATGGATGCAACTAATGAAAATTTATTTAGACAGATATTTGAAATGATTTATACTTTGCCCGCTATTATTATTTTTGGTGTTGGTTATACTGTGCTGGTAATGGATGGGAGTATTTAGCAGTGTTTGTGGTTTTTTTAATCATATGGGTAATAATAACAGGGCTGACATACGCATACTATGGAATAAAAAGGAAATAAACAAAAAAAAGCCGATTGCATAACGTCTCCCTTCTCCTTTGGAGAAGGGCTGAGGATGAGGCTCTTTAACTATAAAAAAATAAATTTTTCAAATGCAAATAAAAGCCTTTACATTAAATCCTTTTCAGGAAAATACATATATCATTTTTGATGAAACCAAGGAATGTATTATTGTAGATCCAGGTTGCAGCAACGCATCTGAAAAAAAAATTCTCAGCGATTACATCGAAAAAGAAAAATTAAATCCTGTAAAACTCATCAACACGCATTGTCATATTGATCACGTTTTGGGAAATAAATTTGTTTCTGAAAAATATAAAATTGGTTTAGAAATTCATTCAAACGAATTGGAAATTTTACATTCGCTGGAACGAGTTGGACAAATGTACGGAGTAGAAACAGAGCCTTCTCCGGAACCGATTCAGCTTTTAACTGAAAGCGAAAAAATAATTTTCGGGAACACTTCGCTTGATATTTTATTTACGCCTGGACATTCGCCAGGAAGTATTTCTTTTTACAATAAAGCGAAAAAAATACTTATTTCGGGAGATGTTTTATTTTATGGAAGCATTGGTAGGACAGACCTTCCGGGAGGAAATTACGAAACACTTATTGAAAGTATCAAAACAAAATTATTGATTTTGGAAGATGACATAACCGTTTATTCAGGACACGGAAAACCAACCACCATTGGTTTTGAGCGAATGAATAATCCGTTTTTGGTTTAAGAAGCATTAAGCTTTTTTCAAATTTTCCAACATCAAATTTTCTACTTCATCGCTGTCCCATTTTTGCTCAATATTTTCGAGCTTCATCACTTTTTGCATAATGCGTTCTTGTTTTTCACCTTCGCGTAAAGCAGTAGAATAGCGTATTTGCGGATTGTACGTAACCATCGAATAAAGTGGAATCCATTTGTCAGGGTGCTTTTGACTGAAACGCGCTTCAATTTTTTTCTGTACTAAAAATTTTGGATCAGCCGTTTTATCGCGCATTTCCACAAAATTCATAATCGCTAAATCGGCAATGGCATCGGCATCCGGTTTACGTAAATTTTCATATTCGTGAAAAATAGTTTCCCAATTTTCAGCGTATTTTTCCATCAAATTATTTAACACTACACAATCTTCAAAACCGCAGTTCATGCCTTGTCCGTAAAACGGCACAATGGCGTGAGCCGCATCGCCAATCAAAGCAATTTTTTCGTCAAACGTCCAAGGAAAACATTTTACAGTAACCAAGGAAGCAACTGGATTTTGCTTGAAATCTTGTAACAATGTCGGCATTAGCGGAACGGCATCTGGGAATTCTTCGTTAAAAAAATTGAGAATTTGTTCATCTGTTTTTAATTTTTCAAACGATTTTTCTCCTTCAAAAGGAAGAAATAAAGTACAAGTGAAATTCCCGTCTAAGTTCGGAAGTGCAATCATCATAAAGCTTCCACGAGGCCAAATGTGTAAAGCATTTTTTTCGATAAGAAATTTTTCATTTTCACCCGGCGGAATAATTAACTCTTTATAACCTGCGGAAATATAATGTTGGTTGTATTCAAATCGGTCGCTGTGTAATTGCATTGCCAAGCGTGAAGCGGAAAAGGCGCCATCTGATCCAAAAAGCAAATCACTTTTTTGTTTCGTTATTTTTTTTGTTTCGGCATTTTCAAATTCTGTTTCCAACGCGTTTTTATCAATGTGCGTGCAACGTTCGTCAAAATAAATTTTTACGTTTTCCTGTTGCTCCGCCAAATCTATTAAGCGCATATTTATTTCGGCACGCGAAACAGAATAAATTGCTTGATTCTCTTTTCCATAAGGTTGATAAGCCGTTGAACCATCTTTGTGATGAATAAAACGCCCGTACATCGGAATGGCAATCTTTTTTATTTCATCCGCAATTCCAATACCTTCCAAACCTTTCCAACCTCTGTCGCTCAACGCGAGATTAATAGATTTTCCGGCAGACAATTGTGATTTTCGCATATCCGATCTCCGTTCGAAAAGCGATATTTTATGTCCGCGCTTTGCCAAATAAATGGATAATAAAGAACCTACTAATCCTGCTCCAACAATGGTTATTTTCTTACTCATTTTTTATTTTTTACAAATTATTTTTCAAAATTTCTCCGAATCTAAAAACATCTTCAAACGAATTATACAGCGGAACGGGAGCAACACGAATCACATTTGGTTCGCGCCAATCCGCAATTACTCCGGCTTGTGTTATTTTGTTGAACAGTTCTTTTCCGCGTCCATGTGCGATGATAGAAAGTTGGCACCCTCTTTGTTTTTTATCGCGTGGCGTAATAATTTCTAATTTTTGTAGCAGCGATTGATTGATTTCATCCAACACAAATTCTAAATATCCCGTTAATTTTTCTGATTTTTTTGTGAGCGCATCCATTCCTACTTCATCAAAAATAGCAACAGCAGCTTTGTGTGCAGCCATTGATAAAACAGGCGCATTGCTCATTTGCCAAGCTTCGGCAGTTGGCATCGGAACAAATTCTTTTTCCATTTTAAAACGCGAATTTTTATCGTGCCCCCACCAACCTGCAAAACGAATTGTCTCCGGATTATTCAAATTATTTTCGTGAATAAAAACGCCCGAAACGCCACCTGGACCAGAGTTTAAATATTTGTAACTGCACCAACATGCAAAATCAACATTCCAATCGTGCAACTGCAATTTTAAATTTCCGGCTGCGTGCGCCAAATCGAAACCAACAACAGCACCAGCTTTGTGTCCAGCTTCGGTAATTGCTTTCATATCGAACACTTGTCCGTTGTAATAATTAACACCGCCAATTAAAATCAACGCCAAAGAATTTTTATTTTCTTCGATGGCTTTCAACACATCTTCGTGCCGAATGCAATGCTCGCCTTCGCGCGGAGAAACTTCAATAATCGCATCATCTGGATTTAATCCATGAAATTTTATTTGCGAAGTCAAGGCATATTGATCGGATGGAAATGCTTTTGCTTCGCACAAAATTTTATAGCGCGTTTTTGTAGGACGATAAAAACTCACCATCAACAAATGTAAATTCACCGTCAATTGGTTCATCACAATAATTTCTGTAGGATTTGCGCCCACAATTTTTGCGAGCGGTTTCGCAAATTGTTCATGATACGAAAGCCAAGGATTTCGTGCGTGAAAATGTCCTTCTACACCAAAAGTAGCCCAATCTTCCAACTCATTCAAAATAGCATCTTGCGTAGATTTTGGTTGTAGTCCGAGTGAATTTCCTGTAAAATAAACTACTTCGCGCCCGTGCATTTGCGGGAAATAAAATTTTTCACGATAAGAATTTAAAGCATCTTCTTTGTCTTGCTGCAAAGCAAATTCAAGCGTATTTTTATAGGTCATCAAAAAAATATTTTTTGGAAATTTAAAATCGTGTTTATGAAAATTTATACGCCTCAAAGATATATATTTGCAGCCTAAATTGATAGCACTTATGAAACGGGAAAAATCAGCGGAACTTTTCGAAAAAGCAAAAAAATATTTTCCGGGCGGAGTGAATTCTCCAGTACGTGCTTTCCGCTCTGTTGGCGGAACTCCTTTGTTTATTGAAAAAGGAAAAGGCAGTAAAATTTGGGATGCTGATGGAAATGAATTTATAGATTATTGTTGTTCTTGGGGTCCCTTAATTTTAGGACACGCGCATCCAAAAGTAGTGGAAGCAATTAAAAAAACCGTTGAAAAAGGAAGTTCATTTGGTGCGCCTACGGCACTCGAAAATCAGTTGGCAGAAATCATTTTATCGAATAATAAATATGTTGAAAAAATTCGTTTTGTCAGTTCCGGAACAGAAGCGGTTATGTCTGCTATCCGCTTGGCGCGAGGTTATACAAAACGAAATAAAATTTTAAAATTTGAAGGTTGTTATCACGGACATAGTGATTCCCTATTGGTAAAAGCTGGTTCAGGTTTGGTAACGTTCGGAAATACTTCGTCAGCTGGCGTTCCCGAAGCATTTGTGAAAGAAACAATTGTGGTACCGCTCAACAATAAAAAAGCGGTGGAAGAAGCATTCGCTCAATTTAAAAATAAAATTGCGTGTGTAATTATTGAACCGATTCCTGCCAATAACGGATTGCTTTTGCAGGATAAAAGTTTCTTAGAATTTTTGCGAAACATTTGTACCGAAAACGAGACATTATTAATTTTTGATGAAGTGATAAGCGGTTTCCGCATTGGGTTTGAAGGTGCTGCCGGTCATTATAAAATTGCTCCAGATATTATTACGTACGGAAAAATTATTGGTGGTGGAATGCCAGTTGGAATGTATGGCGCGAGTGCGGAAATAATGAAAAAAATTTCGCCTGATGGAGATGTGTATCAAGCAGGAACATTATCCGGAAATCCAGTGGCAATGGCAGCAGGAATTGTGCAATTAACTGAATGTTTGAAGCCCAATTTTTATCAAGATTTAGAACGAAAAACACAATTTTTAATCGCAGAAATTAATTCCAATTTAAAATTAGAAATAATCAAAATAAAAATATTTTCTATTGGAAGTATTTTCTGGATTGCCTTTACCGACAAGGAAAAAATTCAAGCTGCCGAAGATATTGATGCAGAGAGTATGTTTCATTTTAAACAAATGCACGCATTGCTTTTAGAACAAGGAATTTATTTCGGACCTTCTGGTTACGAAGTCGGATTTGTCTCAGAAGCCCACACAGAAGATGATTTGCTGAAATCGGCAAAAATAATTGCAAGCATTTTAGCGTCTTTGAAAAAATAATTTTTCAAATGCAAAAACAAGATCGGATACGAAAAGGAATTAATTTTCTGGCTCCGATTTACCAAAGTTTAGCCCATTTATTTTTTGGAAAAAAAATTTTCGAATCGCAAATTTATTTTTTGTCAGAAATCAATAAAGCCTCGTCTGTATTGATAATTGGTGGGGGGAATGGAAAATTATTAATCGAATTGTTAAAACAAAATACAACTACAAATTATTATTATTTGGATGTTTCTGACAAGATGATTTCGGAAACAAAAAGACGTGTCGAAAAAAAGTTTCCTAAAAAAAACTATTCTATTATTTTTCATTGCGGCTCCGAAAAAGACCTTCCGAAAAATTATTTTTTCGATTTGATTATTACGCCTTTTGTACTGGATTTTTTTTCTGGAAACGAATTACAGCAAATGATGCAGCGATTGGATGAAAAATTATCTCCGCAAGGGAAATGGTTATTTTGTGATTTTCATATTTCAAAATCTCCGCGTTGGATGTATTATTTTTCGAAATTAATTGTACGATTGTTGTACTTTTTTTTCAATATCTTTTGTGCGCTTGGCGTAACGGAATTGCCTTGCTTCGAAAAATATTTTTTCGACTTGGGTTATTGTTCTATCTCAAAAAAATATTTTTTGAAAGGCTTGATTATCGCTCAATTATATACGCGGCAATAATTAAAAAGCATTGCACAATCATCATGCCTTCAACAGCGAAAGAAAAAAAATAATCGCTGCTGCTTTTTTTTGTTTTTAAAATTGAAATGGAAGTTGGAACAATAGAAATAATCAGTGCTACAGCGTATAACGAAGACATTTTCGGCAATATAAAAAGTTGTAAAATGACGCATCCCGCGAAAGCGGCAAGGCTATAAATTGCCATTTTTTTAGCGCGCGGAATACCAAATAAAACAGGTAAGGTTTCAATATTATTTTGTCGATCGTAATCCACATCGCGAATGTCGAAGGGAATGGTAATGGCGAAAATAAAAAGCATTCGGCGAATGAAAATAAAAATGATTTCTGGACGAAGAAGCGCTGAAAGATTAGCGTATGCAACTACGGGAAGTACAACGGTAACTAAGCCGAGAACGAGTGTTATCAAAAATATTTTTAGTCCGCGTATATCGCGCAAGCGAATCCAACCGCGCTTTGTTTTTATAAACGGAACGGTGTATCCAAACGAAATTCCGCCAATCGGAATCAGGCATAGAAAAGTCATCCAATTGATATAATAAATTAAGGAAAAAATTTCTCCCGCCAAAGCGAAAAAAAAGACAAAACGAAAAGCAATTTTATTTTCAAGAAGCCATTGGTGACGAGGAGGCAATGCAAAATCAGAAACCGAAGTTTTCATCCGAAATATTCGATGAAAATCGTATAAAAAAAGGGTTGAAAAAAAAAGAAAAATAGGAAATTTAAAATCAGAAATGGTGTGTTTTGTAATAAGTTGCGTTTCAAAAACCAAGCTGACTACCGATAATGCTACGAAAATATTTGTAAACAGAACAAAATCGGTTATTTTTTTCATCGCACAACATCTCTCCAAGAATTATTTCACATATTTTATCCCTACAAATATTCCGACAGCCAAGCCAATTAGTCCGCCTTTTAAAACATTGAAAGCTCTTTTACTGCGGGCAACGCGCTCGTATCCCATAATGTAGGTATCGTGTTTTAAATATTCGATGTTGGAAACCGTTTCATGCCGAATTCGAACTTTTGGAATTCCAGACGCAATAAAAAAAACAAAAACGGGTACAGGAGCTAAAATGCTTGCGACCAAACCTCCTCCAAAACCACTAACACCGCCGCCTACCGTTGTCCACCAAGGCTTAAAGCCTTTGCGCGCATCTTGTTCTCCTTTGATAAAATAGCCCATTTCCGCTACTGTAAAATAATTTTCCTCCAATGAATCTTGCTTATAATATGTTTTTTTTGTGCCGTTGCCGAAATTAATTTGGTAAATACGGTCTTTCTCGAGTAAAATATTTTTTTTATTGCCGTTTGGATTTTTGAGTGTTACTAAACCATTCAGCGTGTCCACAATATGAGTAACAAATTGTTTCCCGTTTAACAATAGAATGCTGTCAGTGGAAGCGCTGTAGGATTTTTGTTGTGCAGAAATAGCAACAGAAAACCCGAAAAAAAAGCAGAAAACGAATAAAAAAAAGTTTGTGTATTTCATCTCTTCGAAAAAAAATTTCTTGGTAAAGCTAATCAATTTGATAAATAGCTGCGAAAAGTACTAATTTTTGTTTTTAACAATGAAATACAAATTGCAATTCTCATTATCTTTGTGCTTCTTAAAAAAAAGGAAAACATGATGAAAGATGTATTTGCTGCGCGCCATAATGGTCCGCGCAAAAATGAAATAACACAAATGCTGAAAAAAATTGGCGTACAATCGCTGGATGAATTGATTGATCAAACGATTCCCGCGAACATTCGCTTAAAAAAACCGCTTGATTTAGCTGCAGGAATGAGCGAATACGATTATCAAAAACATTTGCGCGTTTTGGCTTCCAAAAATAAAGTTTTCAAATCGTATATCGGATTAGGTTATTACAATACGATTATTCCAGCGGTGAATCAACGAAATGTGTTGGAAAATCCGGGTTGGTACACCGCTTACACACCTTATCAGGCAGAAATTGCACAAGGTCGTCTGGAGGCTTTGCTTAATTTCCAAACCATGATTATGGATTTAACCGGAATGGAAATCGCCAATGCTTCTTTGTTGGATGAAGCAACCGCCGCGGCAGAAGCAATGACCATGTTGTATAATAATCGTTCGCGCGAAGCAATGAAAAATGAAGCAAATCAATTTTTTGTTTCGGACGAATGTTATCCGCAAACCATTGATACACTTAAAACACGCGCACTTCCATTAGGAATTGAATTAATTATTGGCGATGTCAAAAAAATAAATTTCAATAAAAAAATGTATGGCATTTTGTTGCAATATCCAACAGCTGATGGAATTGTAAATGACTACGCAGAATTTGTAAAAATCGCAAAAGCAAACGGGTGTGCTGTTGCCGTTGCTGCTGATATTTTAAGTTTGGTTTTATTAACGCCTCCTGGCGAATGGGGCGCAGATGTGGTTGTTGGCAATACGCAACGCTTTGGTGTGCCGATGGGTTATGGTGGACCGCATGCGGCATTTTTTGCTTGTCGCGAAGAATACAAACGGATTATTCCAGGACGTATTATTGGCGTGTCGCAAGATGCGCAAGGAAATGCGGCTTTGCGAATGGCATTGCAAACACGCGAGCAACACATTCGTAGAGACAAAGCAACTTCCAATATTTGTACCGCTCAAGCTTTGTTGGCGATTATGGCAAGTATGTACGCAGTTTATCACGGACCAGAAGGTTTGAAGGGAATTGCGGAACAAGTGCATCTAACGGCTGCTACTTTAGCAAGCGAATTAAAAAAATTAGGATTTGATGTTTCTTCGGAAAATTATTTTGACACGATTAAAATAAATAATATCAAACCTTCTAAAATAAAAATTTTAGCAGAGACTGAAAAAATAAATTTTCGATACCTCGAAAACGCACTTACTATTTCGGTAGATCAAACCACCAATACTGAAGATGTAAATGCGATTGTGCAACTATTTGCAAAGGCTTCTGGAAAAAATATTTCTGAAATCTCTGAAAAAAACATTTTTGATCAAACAGCAAAAATTAAGTACAGAAAGTCTTCTATTTTAACACATCCTGTTTTTAATAAATATCATTCCGAAACAGATATGATGCGTTATATAAAACGTTTGGAAAATAAAGATTTGTCGCTCACGCATTCGATGATTTCCTTAGGTTCTTGTACGATGAAATTAAATGCTGCGTCGGAATTGTATCCAATTACTTGGAATGAATTTGCGAACATTCATCCCTTCGTTCCTGTGGATCAAGCGCAAGGTTATCAGGAAATAATTGCTGAATTGGATAGAAATTTATCTGAAATAACTGGCTTTGCAAAAATGAGTTTTCAGCCGAATAGTGGCGCACAAGGCGAATATGCAGGATTATTGGTAATTCAAGCGTACCATCAATCACGTGGCGATGCGCATAGAAATGTAGCGTTGATTCCAGCAAGTGCACATGGTACCAATCCGGCAAGTGCAGCTATGGCAGGAATGAAAATAATTATTGTAAAGTGTGATGTAAAAGGGAATATTGACGCAAACGATTTGCGTGAAAAAGCCATTGCTAATAAAAATAATTTATCATGTTTAATGGTTACTTATCCGAGCACACACGGCGTTTACGAAGAAAGTATTATTGAAATTACGAATATTATCCATGAAAATGGTGGACAAGTTTATATGGATGGCGCCAATATGAATGCGCAAGTTGGTTTAACAAGTCCAGGAAATATTGGTGCAGATGTTTGTCATTTGAACTTACACAAAACATTTGCAATCCCGCACGGTGGCGGCGGTCCGGGAATGGGACCAATTGGTGTGGCAAAACAATTAGTGCCGTTTCTTCCGGGACATGTGCTTATTAAAACAGGTGGTGAGAAAGCGATTTCGGCAGTTTCGGCAGCACCTTACGGAAGTGCATTGATACTTTTAATTTCGTATGGTTATATTAAAATGCTTGGTAGAGAAGGCGTAACTGAAGCAACTAAATTAGCGATATTGAATGCCAACTACATCAAAGAATCATTAAAAAATAATTATAAAACACTTTACAGTGGAAAAAATGGACGTTGTGCACACGAAATGATTTTGGATTGTGTCGCGTTTAAACGCGAAGCAGGAATAGAAGTAGGCGATATCGCAAAACGATTAATGGATTATGGATTTCACGCGCCAACGGTTTCGTTTCCGGTACATGATACTTTAATGGTAGAGCCAACCGAAAGTGAATCGAAAGAAGAATTAGATCGTTTTTGCGAAGCGATGATTTCCATCAAAAAAGAAATTGATGAAATTATTTCGGGCAAAGCAGACAAGGAAGATAATGTTTTAAAAAATGCGCCTCACACAGCAAAATCCGTGATAACTGACACTTGGGCGCATTCATATTCGCGCGAAAAAGCGGTGTATCCACTAACATGGGTAAAAGAAAGTAAATTTTGGCCAAGTGTAGCGCGTGTGGACAATGCGCATGGCGATCGGAATTTAATTTGTGCCTGTCCGCCAATAGAGAATTATCAGACAGAAAAAGAATTAGCATAATTTTTTTGTTAAAAAATTTGGACGTAATTAAACTCTGACTATATTTGCACGTCAATAGAGAATTAAAAAATAATTAAAATCAAACAAAACTAAAAAAAATAAAACATGAAAAAATTAATTACTACTGTTGTGGCTGTATCCTTGGGTCTTGCCACGTTCGCACAGGAAGTAGCTCCTTTGCATCTCGCTACTCCTAAACTTTACAAAGCACACAGCATAACACCTGTGAAAGCACAAAGAAGAAATCACCAGCCTCCTTCCACTCAAGGAGCAACAACTGTTTACATCAATTATGAATCAGCAGATTCGATTTTGTACACAGCTGGTACTTACATGGCATTTGCATGGAACATAAATGCGCATTACAAATGGCCTGCAGATAGTTCTGCAACAAATACTCCGTTGAATTATTTCCTAACTGCATTTGACTCTATTTATGATTCTAACAATCAAGTAGGTTATGCACAAAAAGTAGTTAGTGGTTTAGTGGTAGATTCAATTTATATCAGTTTAGGACAAAGCAATGCTTCTGGAATGGCTGATACTTTAGTTGTTAGTTTAATTCCTGTAAATGCAGGCGGTTATCCTACAGGAGCGCCAATTGCAGTAAATCCAATGATAATCCCTCCAAGCTCTCCACTTACTGGAAATTGGCTTCAGCAAAGAATGGTTGCTTTTGGATTTAACCAAGCAATAACAGGAGCAGCTAAATTTGCAGTACAAGTACAATATTTTGGAAGCAAAATGGATACACTCGGTTTTGTAGCTGGATTCGGATCTATTACTTGTAGCAGTAGTCCATACGCAGTAACAACACTTTACAACCCTATTAAAACACCAGCAATCACGGTTAATAGTTTTGTTCAATTTGCACAATTTGCTACTTACGGTCAACTTCCTAACGCTGCAGGACAAAATATTGGATATACATGTGGTACAACACAAGAACCAACATATATTCAGGATATCCGCATGGTAGCAATGGTTACTTTTAACAACACTACTGGTATCAATGATGGTCGTACTATCGAAGGCTTAACATTAGGACAATGTTATCCAAACCCTTCAACATCCACTGCAACTATTGGTTATCAATTAGCTGATGCAGCAAAAAATGTTGATTTGAAAGTATTCGATGTAACAGGAAGACTTGTTATGGATATGAATCAAGGTGCAGAAGTTGTTGGAAAACACAGCATCCAAGTAAACGTAGCTAATTTAGCTGCTGGTACTTATTATTATTCTTTGAAAGCAGACGATCACAGATTAACCAACAAAATGGTTGTTGTGAAATAATTTTTTAATAGATTAAAAAGGGCTTCGAAAAATTAATTTTTCGAAGCCCTTTTTTTGTGCCTTTATTTTTGGTTCATTAAATATCAATAACCGTTTTGGAAAAATAGTTTACCTTTGCAGAAATTCTATTTTTAAACTAAATAAAACCCCCTATGAAAAAAATTACATTATTAACTGCGAGCATTGCTTTTAGTACGTTTGCCTTTGCGCAACACAAGCCAGAAGCAAAACTATCAAGCACGGCGAAGCACCACAAAACAACAACTCCGTCTGCTCATTTTTTGAAAAAAAATACGCCTCCTGCTACCTTGGCTGGGGCAATATGGTCGGATGATTTTTCCGTTCCATCCAAATGGGTAAGATCAGGAAACGCACTTACTGCAGATTCTGTTTACGGTAATTGGCAAATTGGAACTGCTGGACCAACCAACTCTGGGGGTTATGGTATCGGAAAAATAAATTCTACTACAGCAGCCAACGGTTTTGCTTGGTTTGATTCTAACCAAGATTGCAGCGGCAACGAAATAGCAGATTTAACTACTGCAAATTCAATTAACTTATCGGCACACGCAAATGTGCGTTTGGTTTTTCAAGAGTGGTATAAACGATTTTCAGACAGTACTTTCGTCTTTGTAAGTAACGATGGTACCACTTGGGTAAAATATCCAGTAAATGCAAGTATGGTCGGAAATGCGTATTGCGGAGGTGGAAACGGAGTGAATCCGACAACGTTAAAAGTAGATATTACACCCACTGCGGGAGGACAATCTACCGTATGGATTCGTTTTGAGTTTTACAGCCCGAGTTCTTTAGCTAACGGTCCAGGATGTGGTTATTCTTGGGAAGTAGATGATGTATCTATCATTGACAAACCAGCAGACGATATGGCATTGAATACTGCCTATTCTGATTTTTCGTATCAAAATGGAGGTTTTTACACACAAACACCAATGAGTCAAGTAGCTCCGATTACATTCCGTGGTGCTTTGTTTAACTCAGGTGTGAATACAGAAACGAATGTGATATTGAACGCAAATGTTTCCGATGGTTCTACTTCTGTTTTTAATCAATCTTCTCCGGCTATAGCCAGTTTCCCATCTTCAATGGCAGATACAGTAGCAGTTCCAACTACTTTTACACCGTCGGCTGTTAATGGCAAAAGCTATACTACTACTTTCAGCGTAAGTCAAACTCAAACGGATTTGGATAGCTCTAACAACATCATTGTAGGAGATCGTTTTTCTATTTCAGATTCTGTTTATGCACGTGATAACGGAGACACTACAGGTGTTGGATTTATCAGTCCAGCTCAGTTTACAAATGGTAATGTTGATGGTTCTCAATTGGCTAATTTATTTTATTTCCCAAGCGGAGCTACAGCAACGTCTATTTCTGTTTTTGTAACGGATTCTTCTGCAAACGGATCATTCTTTTCTCCTGTATTATTAGACAGTGCGTTTAATAATATAGTTACCGGAAATCAATACAATGTTGGCGGGCCTTCTACTACTAAACAGTGGGTTACTTTGCAAATACCTCCTACTGTACTTACAGCAGGAACAAAGTATTTTGCGGGTATTTTAGTGGGAGGTAATTCTTCTGGTAAAGTAGCTGTTGCGAATGATGCGGTTACACAACAACCAATACAAACATCATTTGTTTACATTGCTGGTGGCTCAACTCCAAGCTGGGGATATATAAACAACGTTCCTTTTATTCGCTTGAATATTTTAGCCCCATTGGGAGTTCCTGAACTTTCGTCTAATGGAAATTTGAAATTGTATCAAAACATTCCAAATCCTGCCAATCAAACAACGGCAGTGAATTATGAATTGGTTAATCATTCTGCTGTTTTTATGAGAATTTACGATGTTACAGGTAAATTAATGATGACTGTAAATCAAGGCGATCAATTAGCTGGAAAACATTCCATCCATTTGAATGTAGCTGGTTTGCCAAATGGTGTTTATTCTTACACTCTTTATGCAGGCAATGCTTCTTTAACAAAACGTTTGGTGGTAGTGAAATAACAACCCGTTTTGTCCTTAAAAAAGCGTCTCGAAAAATTAATTTTTCGAGACGCTTTTTTTACGCACATTTAGTTTTCTACATTTGCAGCTTACTTCTAATTACATGCGAAAGATATTCTTTTTATCCTCTTGTTCTACTTGTCAGCGAATTATCAAAGAGCTTGATTTAGCAGCTGATAATTTTATTTTTCAAGATATAAAAAACGAAAAAATAAGTCCAGCCCAATTGGATCAATTAAAAGAATTGAGTGGCAGCTACGAAGCTTTATTTAGTCGCACGGCGATGAAATACAAAGCCTTGAATTTAAAAGAAAAAGCGCTCAGCGAAAAAGAATATCGCAACTATATTTTAGAAGAATATACGTTTCTAAAACGTCCTGTTATTGTGGTGGATAATCGTATTTTTATTGGTAATGCCAAACAAACCATTGCTGCTGTAAAAGCAATCCTATAATGAAAAACAACGCTTTAAAAGCTCATCTGGCATTGTTTTTTGTAACTATTTTTTACGCTGCCAATTATACCATTGCCAAAGAAGTAATGCCCGATTACATTCGTCCGTTCGGGTTTATTCTCGTGCGCGTAGTAGGCGCCACATTTCTGTATTGGTTGTTTTCACTTATGTACAAAACAGTGAAAATAGAGAAGAAAGATTTTCCGAAATTAATGTTGCTCGGACTGTTTGGAGCCGCCGCCAACCAATTGCTCTTTTTTAAAGGATTAAATATCACAACGCCTGTTAATGCGTCCATTATTATGATTTCGAATCCGATTATAGTAGCCTTATTTTCCGCCTTTTTCTTAAAAGAGCGCATCTCTTCTCGGAAATTTTCCGGAATACTGTTTGGCATTATCGGCGCAACTATTCTACTACTTTTCAAAAAAAACTTTTCTTTCGGCTCCGAAACAATTAAAGGCGATTTATTGGTATTGTTGAATTCCGTCTCTTGGGCTATTTACCTTGTACTCGCAAAACCTTTATTGAGGAAATATCCGGCAACAGCCATTATGAAATGGATGTTTTTATTCGGAATGATTTACGTTATTCCGTTTGGGTATTCCGATGCGCTGGCGGTACATTGGGCGCATATCTCTCTTTCCGTTTGGTGTTGTATTTTGTTTGTGGTAGTGGTAGTAACCTTTATTACTTATTTTTTAAACACCTATGCCTTGGAAAAACTAAGTCCGTCCATTGTTAGTTCGTATATTTATTTACAACCTGTTTTCGCAACCTTAATCGCTTTGTTTTTCGGGAAAGACGAATTGAATCTCCTCAAAATAATTGCAGCTATCTTTATCTTTTTTGGCGTTTACATGGTGAGTAAACCCAGTGTCCCACAACCGAAAATACCTGTTTGAAAAATAATTTTTTCAAACGATAAAATCAATATCTCCCAAAAACTATTTATTGAAAAGCAAATGAATGTTGATAATGGAATCCGTTACAGAAACCGTATTCACCATTGCTGCGGTGGTATAATTGTACTCCGAAACGGTATTCTTAGTCGCTACAATTACTTGATTGTTTAAGTCGTCGTACAACAAGTGATACGCGCGTGCATTGGTAATATATGCCGTTAAACTGTTGATGGAATATTGGTATTTATAAACCGTGTTGTTATCGCAACCCAGCAGCCAATCATCGGCATCAATGGCTACGGCAGAAAGCAGTTTTCCCGCGGGTAATGTTTGCGGACTGTAAAACACATTGTTATTGATGGTGTATAGTTCCATTACGCCCTGCCCGGCATTGTTACCGAATACGAAAATATCGTTATTGTCTTTCGGACAAATGGCAATGGCGTTCATTGGCATCGCAGCTTCTTGTAAATTAGCCCCAAAGGGGCAATAATAGGTTACTAATTTGTAGGAAGTACCTGTAATGTATTTCTCCGCAACAAATAACATCCCATTTTGTTTGTAAAGCTGTGTGCCATAATAGTTGGGGTCGGCAGTTGCTGAAAAAGCCTGCATTCCGTTTGCATCATAGGCGTAAATTTGTCCGTTATAGAGCGGCACATAACTCAAGGTGTCATCGTTGTAAATGCCTTCAAAATAAGGTGTAGAGCCAGAACCCGAAGGATGCGACCATTGCGTGGTGTTTGTAGAAAGGTTGATCGCATTCAAATGCCCTGTGTAACTGCCTGCAATGGTTAATTGCTGATAATAGGAATTCATTACGGAGCCGGAATAATCGGAGAGCAGCGATGTTTGTTGAGCTGCGTGAAACAGGGTATCAATCTTCACTACATTTATTTGGCTGCTGTAAGGTTGTGTAAGGGCGTAAATGCCCATACGTTTGCGTGGCGATGCAATAATGGAAATCTTCTGAAAGCCACTGATAAGGTTATAGCCATCAGAAGCGGTTACGGTAACATAATAAATGCCCGACAACAAGTGCTGTTCAGACAATACATACCTATCGGTGAAGTTCATGTTTTTGGATACTACAGGAATGTTTACAGAGGGCATTACTCGCGCCAATTGTGCGTTCTCTAAGGATATAGAAATACTTGTTAGTTGTGTTTCATCGCTCACCTTAGCGGTTATGATAATGGTATCGTTTACATGAAAGAGTTGATTTGGATAAGGGGAGGAAATCGTAATCACAGGAGGCTGCGAATCGCTTTGGTCTTTGTTACAAGCCACTAATACGGTGCCTAAAATAAAAATGAGAAATATTTTTTTCATCCGATTGCCATTTCAATTACAATAGTAAGCTATTTTATTGAAAAATACACCTCCTCTTTTCATATTAAAAAGAAACCACATCCTTTTAGGATGTGGTTTACAGATACACAAAGCGAATCTGTCAGGTAACAGACTTATTCCCTTTGCCTTTCGGGACGTAGGCATTAACTACTACATTAAAGCCGTACTGGCTAAGCTGCTCCTCTCTACCACGATAGGTAGCTATTAACACATCTCGCATTTTTGAGACGAGGTAACTAATAGTATTCGGAGTACTGGATGTTTGCCCCTTCTCAGTACCCATAGCTGCACGGGCTACTTGCATTTCGCCTTCACTTTCTTCGCGCAGCTCGATGCTGTGATTTCGGGCAACTAACGCGGAATCGATAAGCGATTGCATGTTTGCCAAATCCGCTGGAGTGATTGGACAGCTAACTCCATCAATTGTGCTCTTTTCTAAAATACGTTGAGCGAGACGCAATAAATCTCCCGGCCTATGGCGCGGTACCTTTATTCTTACTGTTCTTTTACCCATTTTTATTTGGTTTAAATTGTTAATATGTCCAAAAACGCGGGTAGCTAATTGATTATTGCTTTGGAGATGTTAAATTTTCCTAAAAAGTAGTGAATCCTTTGTGTGGTTTAGTTTTTAAGGCTTCTCTTTTTGCTAAATGTGCCTATAGTTCAGATGAATATGCCTATAAATCATCTGTGTATGCCTATAATTCAGGTGGGTATGCCAGTAAATCATCTGTGTATGCCTATAATTCATCTGGGTATGTCTATAAATCATCTGTGTATGCCTGTAATTCAGATGTGCGTGCCAGTAATTCAGGTGGGTATGACTATGCTTCAGATAACTTTGCCTTGCGATAAATTGGAAGTGGCTTTGGGTCTATTCAGCAAATGGGGACTGTTATCTATTTCCTATTTTCACACCCATTACAAGGATGTCGTCTGTTTGTTCCATTTCCTTTCTGTACTCGGTTATAAATTTATCTAATGTATTACCTTGTTGTTGCATTGTTTGGTTTTGGATGGATAAGAGTAATTCTCTGAAACGCTTTTTAGTCAATTTCTTTTCTCCTTCACCGCCAAACTGGTCGGAAAAACCATCACTAAAAATATAAATAGTATCACAAATGTTTAATTTAAATTCGTGGTTGGTGAATGGTTTGTTGTTTTCACTTTTGCCTATCGGTTGTTTGTCTGCACGAGTTTCTATTAGTTCGTTATTCTTAAATAACCACAATGGATTGTTAGCACCCGACCATTGTAATGTTTTTGTTTTTGGATAATAAGCACATAGCGAGATGTCCATTCCATCTTTAATATCATCTTCACTTTTGCTAAAGTTTTCTTTTACTAATTCATTTGTTTTATCAAGTATTGCAGATGGTTTTGTTAAACCAAACTCTCGTACTGCTCTGTTAAGTGCATTATGACAAACAACCGAAACCATTGCACCTGGCACTCCGTGTCCTGTACAATCACAAGCGGCAAACAAAACTAAATCCTCTGTAGTTTCCATCCAGTAAAAATCTCCTGCTACTATGTCTTTGGGTTTGTAAACGATAAATGAGTTTTCTAAATATTGTTGAACAATACGATTAGAAGGTAGTATGGCTGTTTGTATTCTTAAAGCATAATTAATACTTGCAGTTATTTCTCTGTTTTTCTCCTCTACCAACTGTTTTTGTTTTTCTACTTCCTTTTTTTGTTTTGTAATAAGCACATTGTCTTTTCTTTTTCTTCGGTAACTTCTATAGCTTACACCTGCAAGTATTAATACTAATGCAAAGCCTCCAATAAAACCATTGCGTATTAATGCTTGTTTTTTTTCTTCTTCTCCTACTTTTGCATCTTTTTTATCCTGTTCTGCTTTTGTAGTGGCTTCCTTTATATCAAACTGATATTGCATTTGAGCTTGTACTATTTTTTTGGTGTTCTCTTCATTCACCAAACTATCGCGGTAGAGGATGTATAATTTATGATGCAGGTAGGCATCTTTCCAGTTGCCGGTGGCGCTGTCTAATTCTGACAAACAGATGTAACTTTGTTTAATATATTCTTTACTTCCTACTTCAATTGCAAGTGAACGCCCCTGAAGCAAGTATTTTTTTGCTTCAGTAAATTTTTTGAGTTTAGTATTTACTTTTCCAATATTAATATAACAGGTAGCACTTCCATGTTTGTCGCCAATTTCTTTATTTATGTTTAAAGCCGTAAAATAATTCTTTAAGGCATCGGGATAGTTGCCTTGATTGTCATAATTATCTCCGATGTTATTTTCAGCAACAGCAATTGTTTTTTTGTCGCCAATTTCTTGAGCTATTTTTAAAGCAGCAAAATAATTTTTCAAAGCAGCAGGATAATTGCCTTGATCGTCATAAACAAGTCCGATGTTATTGTATGTAAGATCAATTATATTTTTATCGCCAATTTCTTCTTCTATTTTTAAAGCTGCAAAATTATTTTTCAAAGCATCCGCGTAATTGCCTTGTTCCAAATTAATAATTCCAAGATTAATGTAACAGCTACCAATTCCATGTTTGTACCCAATTTCTTTATATATTTTCAGAGAAGCGAAATGATTTTTCAAAGCTTCAGGGTAATTGCCTTGGTTTCTATAAACCATTCCGATGTTATTGTATGAGCTTCCGATTCCTTTTTTGTCGCCAATGTCTTCTCTTATTTTTAAAGCTGCAAAATAATTTTTCAAGGCATCAGGGTAATTGCCTTGATCATCATAAATAACTCCGATGATATTGTAAGCATTTGCTATTCCTTTTTTGAAATCAACTTTTTCGGAGATAGCCAAGGCATCATCAGCATTTTGTTTTGCTTTGGCGTAGTCGCCTGTGTTCATTAGCTTCCAGCTTAAACTATTTAAAATATTTACCTTCAGGGTATCGCCTTTGTCATAAGTAGTTTTATTTGATGCAGTACGTTTGGCATCGTAGTTTTTTAATGCTGTTTGCAAACTGTCAAGAAGTGTTTCGCCTTCTTTGGTTTGTGCATTAAGGTTGAGATTCTGAAACAAGTTCAGTACGACTAAAAGAAGCAATAAATATTTTTTCATTCTTGTTTTTAAGTTACGTTTAGGTCACGGTAGCATTGCCTGAGCAATTACATCTATTACATTATAAAAAGCGAGATAGTCAACAAAAAAATTTTCGCTTTACGTTTCAAAAATAAGGCATATTTTCCTTGCAACAATATAGATTATTAAGTTCGAGAGTTTTAAGTTGTTAGGTTGGTAAGTTTGTAAGCTCAAATAGCGGCATCGGATTTCGAATTAAAGAGCTACGTTCTTTTTCAAGTCAGAAGAACATAAGTAGCAATTTATTCTTTTATTATCTTTTTGGCTTAATCCAAAAAGAAAAAAAAATCAAGAAAGCATAATTCCTCACACACAAGCAACACGGCATCGTATGCTTTCATTGCCAACACACGTTCAAAAAATATTTTTCGAAAATACTTTTTCGGTATCGGATTCCTAATAAAGGAGAGGTTTTTAAAATGTAATGAGAAATCCAAGCCATCCGATGTCGGTTTTAAATCCTTCATTATTTCTTCTCCTTCGGAGAAGGTCCGGGAAAGAGGTTGAATGTAACAATGGCATCGGATTTCGAATAAAATTTTAGCAAAATGAAAGCGTGATGAATTCGGGAAGTTCCGAACGGATGTGAGGAAATCACCCGATGAATAGCTTTCAGGAAGCTAAAATGAAATGAGAAAGCCAAGCCTTGAATTTTTCTTTGCTTCTTTCATTTGTTTGTAAGACAAAAGAAAGAAGATGTAAAATTAATTCTATTGGATGTTTTTTCTATCCTTCAATAACAAATTACGTTGTTCGAAAATATAGCTTGTGTTTTTATCAGCAAACCAAACAATGGGTTTTAAAACTCCGAATATGTTTAGAATGATACCAAGTATAATCCCAATTAAATAGTCTTTATTGGTAACCAAATGATCATTATAAATGATTGTTATAAAAAAATAAATGCAAGGCGCAAAAAGTAGCCAACAGGTTGCCATTCCTGCATTATAAAAAGTTTTCCCTTTGATATTAAAAAGAAATGTATGTGCAATTATATTACCAAATGAAATCAGCATGGTAGCTATACATAACCAAATGGCTTTTTCGGAAAACAGCGCTGCAAGTGAATACAATAGCCAACCTAAAACTACATTGATATAAAGAGCCGTGTTTGAGTTTAAAGGGTAGCGGTCGGGCATTTCGCTTTTAAACATTGCCGTATTTATCATTCCTGGAAACGTTCCTACAATTCGATATTCTTCTAATTGATGGAAAAAAAGCGTAACCAAACTTAGCCACATTAAAAGTTGAAAGTTGGAAAGTGTCTTAAAATTGAAATAGATAAATAGCAAAGTTATAATGGCTAAAAATCCTCCAATGTCAAACCAATGCTTTCTTAAGAAATTCATATTATTCGAGTTCTAATTATAGATTAGAATGTAGGCGTTTAATGACGTAGCAATTAATAGCCACAAAAAGTACGGCATTATAAGCGTAGACTTTATCTTTAAAATGGAATGATAATAAACGAGTATGAATCCAATTAAAAGAGTGAGTAATGTAATAACAATGAGTCCAAATAAAACATCGTGAAATTGGAAAAAGATGGGATTCCACGAGATGTTTAACATCAATTGGATAACATAGAGAGCAATAATCAAACTCTTGCTTACAGAGTATTTCCACAAGCTGGACATATAAAAAGCGAAACAAATCATAATCAATGTCCATGCTGCACCAAATACCCAACCAGGCGGTGTCCATGGAGCTTTGTTTAAATGAATGTACCATTCAGAAGGAACGCCCTTGCTTGTAAAAAGTCCGCCTAAGCCCAAAGCGGCAAAGTTCAGTAGTAGAAATATAATAATTCTTTTCATCTTTTGTGATTTAGATTATTAATACATTATTTCATTTCTTTCGTTCAACGTAGCGTCTCGCTACGCTTTCTTTTAACAAGGCTTCGAGCCTTATTTGTAAGTTTTCCATTTTATCATTACTGTTTCTATTTCCAATAATCCTTTTTCTCCTGCATAATCTTTTGCACTTGAATAGCTGTATTCTTCTGGCTTTTCAACAAGACCTGCTCTAACAGGATTATTATGAATGTAATCTAACTTTTGTTCCATAAAATTATTGGAGTAGATGTGTTCTGCATGGTTTTCATGTGTCCAAAATTGATATTCCGAATTTCTTTTATGCTTAAATGCAGCATCTTTAAATAGTTTTAACATCCATTCTTTTCTACTTTCATTACAGCTATTTATTTCTTCTATTATTTTTTTACTTGTATAGCTTTTAAAATCTCTTAGAATTGAACTAAGCTCTTCTTTTTGACTGCGGACTAATAAATGAATGTGATTACTCATTATAACCCAAGCATATACTTGAAGCTCTTTGTTCTTTTGGCAATATGCCAAATTTGTGATGATTATATCTCGATAGCATTGTCTTGTAAAAATATCCACCCACTTTACCACTTGTAGTGTAATGAAATACAGCTGATCTTGTTCTTTTATTTGATAACCTATTGTCATTTTTATCTCAAAGATACAAGTATTGATTTTATGAAATATATTTCGGCAAGGTGCCGATTAATAAAAGCGTAGCGAGACGCTACGCTTAACGAAGTCTGTTATTTATGTTAGAATTTGTCAATCGTTTTCTGATTGTGAATTATTTCCATCTCGTTTCTTTCCACTTTTTTTGTTCTTCTTTCGAGAGAAATGTCCAAGCTACAATTCGAGTAGATTTATTACCCGTTTCCATCGGGATTGTTTTTACTTGAAGTGCATTCATTTCTTCCAATACCTTGTAAATTTCTTTTAGATTCGAACTTTTAGAGACTAAGGTTGAAAACCATAAACAGTTTTT